>JARGOJ010000389.1:6931-7856 GCA_029210225.1 Planctomycetota bacterium | reverse complement strand
GAGACCTGTCGCGACGCGGGTGGCTCCGTAACCTCGTTCGTCCCAGGGAAGCAGATAACCGGTGAGGGCGAAGGCGAAGAGCAGGAGCAACAAACCAATGCCGAGATACCAAGTGACCTCCCGGGGTTTTCGATAGGCTCGATAGAAGATCACTTGCAATAAATGTGCGACCACCAGGACAACGATGATGCTGGCTCCATGGTGATGCAATCCTCGAATCAATGAGCCGAGTACGACCTGAGTTTCAATGAAAAAGACGCTCTCCCACGCGCTCGTGGCCGAGGGACTGTAGTGTAGGGCGAGGACGATGCCCGTGGCAAACTGAAGGCCAAGAACCATCACGAGCGCGCCGCCAAAGACATAGGCGAAGCGGGGACCGCCGGAGATTGTCTCCGACGAGAATCGCTTGGAGAGGGCTCCGAGTTGGAGACGATCGTTCAAGGCAGCTAGGACTTTGCGAAGCATCGTTTAGACCTCTTCTTTAGTCGAGGTGCCGGGGCGGAAGCTCTTGTAAGTAATGATGACTCGGCCGTTTTCAACCGTCGCGGGGAGAGTGTCGAGGCCTCGTGGGCTGGGGCCGCGGGCGACCTCTCCGGTGATTTTAAAGTAAGTGTTGTGGCACGGGCAAACATACTCACTGCTCTGCTGGCTGTAAGAAACCGCGCAGCTGGCGTGGGGGCAGATCGAGGAGAACGCGGTGATCGTCTCACCGTCGCGGCGGGCGTAGATGGCGCCGACGACTTCATTCTTCGTTTGTGTCCAGCCATCTTTCCTGGTCACCGCGACAGAGACTTTTCGAGGCGTCTCATTAAACGCCGAGAGGGGACCGGCGTCGATTTTCAAGCCTTCGAGGGAGACGATGTCTTTGGAGAGCGGCGTTAAAATCGGGGCGATGAGTGGGAGGGCTGTCGCGACTCCGACGGTC
>JARGOJ010000389.1:0-6916 GCA_029210225.1 Planctomycetota bacterium | reverse complement strand
AGGCCCAGAGTGGCCTTTTTCAGGAAGTCTCTCCGAGAGTCGGGAGTCTCTGTGGTGTTTTCGACGTCTTTATTTTTGTCGACGGGCTGTGAATCTTGAGTGTCTGACATAGCTGCAATCCAACAAAGAGTTAAAGGAAGGCGAGATGCGAGAGCGAAAGAAGATATCATGCGCCGAGTTCGTTCGTGGAAGAAAGCGCTTATTTCCCACTGCGAAACGGCTGTAGGTTAATAAGAGTGGCAAAAGTCCATAATCCAGTCCCTCAGGACACTTTATACACGCGGGCCAAAAATCGAACGCGGCGGGTGATTCAATCAACTCCGGTCGAAGCGTCCATCGTCTTTTTGATTGTGACCTCTGTCATATTGACGGTCTGGTCCGTGGCAGCGCGTCTCGATTGGGAAACTCTCGAAAAAGTCGACTTTGCCGAGAACTTCATCACCTACATATTTATTGCTGAGCTAGCGGTTCGGTTTTGGGTTGAGCGGCGCAAGCGACAGTTCTTTAAGAACTACTGGATCGACATCCTCGCCGTCTTACCGGCCTTGAGAATGTTCCGCATGTTTCGGGTCTTACGATTGCTCAGGTTGCTGCGGGTGCTTCGTCTCTTTCGGGCCGGCTTGATTCTGTCGAGGCGGCTCTCCGACGCGTCTCACGTCTTCAGTCGTGGCCTTGCCCACTATTTCCTTATGTCTGTCATGGTTCTTTTGGTCGTGCTCTTCGCGGCTCTAGCGCTCCTCCACTTTGAGGCCCGGCCAACAAACAAAGAAGCCTTTCATGTGGCGTCTGGATTGGGAGGTCCTGGTGGCGCGGCGATCACGAATGAGGTTCTGCCAAGGGAGCGCGACGAACTAAAATTTGAGCAAGCTTTCTGGTGGGCTATTTTTACGATTGTTGCTGGAGAGCCCATCGATTACAGCGCGAAGACGACGGGGGGCCGCGTTGTCACCTTCATTGTGATGTTTAGCGGTCTGACCTTATTTGCATTTATCACCGGAGTTGTTTCAGCCTTCATGGCGGAGAGGATGCGAATGGGATTGCATCAACAGGATATTTACCCAGAAGACCTAGACGGTCACTTCATTGTGTTGGGGTGGAACAGCCGTGCGCCTTTTATTATGGAAGAGATCCAAGCGGAGCCTCAGCACAACGAGCGCTTTATCGTTATCCTCGCTGATCGGGAACGCCCAGAGGCAGTCGAGTGGCAGAACGTGGATCAGAATCGCGTTCACTTCGTAACCGGCGATCCTATTAGTCCGGTTGAATTGGAGAAGTTGAATATCCCCAAGGCCTTCTCAGTGGTCATTCTCGCGGACGTTTGCAACAGCCATAACGACACGGACAGAGACGCGAGAACAGTTCTGTGCGCGCTCATGGTTGAAAAAATCTATCCGAATATCTTCACTTGCGCCGAGCTAATTAATCGGGCCCATGCTTCTCACTTGAAGTTGGCGGGGGTAGAGGAAGTGGTCATCGCAAACGAGTCGAGCGCGGCGGTGCTCGCTATGGCGACGTTGCACTTAGACATGACGAAGATTCTGGCGGAGTTGCTCTCATTTAAGGAGGGGAATCAGTTCTATAAGGTTGAGGTACCAAAGACCTGGGAGAACCGGCTCTTCATTGATGCGGTCAAAGAGATTAAAGACAAATACAACGCGTTGGCTATTGGGCTTTGTCCGAACTCCAAGCCCTGGAACGCGAAGACACGGGGTACTAAAGAGCATCGCGAGATCATGATCAATCCACCCTCTCAAGTGAAGTTAGAAGAGGACGATCAATTGCTCGTTATCGCTGGGTCGAAGATTCACTTGGCCTAACAAATCTCGTATTGGGCCAAGGTTTGACGAATATTGGCTCAATAGGTTGATGAGCATTTGACAGGGCCCATCCACATTCTCCAAGGCCACTCCAACTCGGATTGAGTACGAGCCGGAAACACCTGCCCCTCATCTTGCTTAGTTGATTCAACAAGCCTTGAATTTAGCGGTTGTGTTGACGTTCAATCCCATTGTGGTCCATGGACGCAACTCTCCTCATTTGTTTCCTTGGTCCTAAGCTTCACCAGGAACCCATTGAAGAGAGGAAGAATTGGCGGTGTGTTTTGTTTGTCGAGGACGAATCATCAATCTTGTTTCTGTCGCGTTGAGTGTCTTCTTGCTGAGCATTATCTGGCCCCTGAAGGCCGATGGAGAGGCAGGAGGCGCGGTCTCAACGGTAGGTGAAAGAGATAGCGTTTGGGAAGAGTGGATTCTTGAACAGGGATTCTCGAAGTGGGCGAATGCGAGCATTGACGAAGTCCGGGAATGGGTCCTCAAAGAAGAGCTGAAGATCAAACGGCTGGAAGAAGAGAGCTGGCGCGATGCTTTTATTGCGCGGAAGAGGCTTGTTCGACGTATTGAGAATCGCCTGACGGACATTGTTGGCGTCGGTGCGGTGGACGACTTGGTTGTTGAGGATGTCCTCGTTACGGTGCGCCCTCCAGTTCTGTTTTCTGGGAAAGCTGTGGCCAGTGAATTGTTCCGGACAGATCTCAAAGACGGTCCAGGACAGCTTTCCTCGCGAAGCCAGCTTGTCTCTTTTGGGGCTTCCATCTTCCCAAGTGACGGGGTGATGCTGAGCTTGAAGCTATCGGCAGGAACTGTCGACTACAGTTTTGACCGGGCGAATAGTCTCGACCCAGTCTTTGGTGATCCTATTGATAACTCTTCGTCTTTGAAGGCTTCGTTGATTCTTCGTTGGCGAGTTACTCGGGAGTGGTCGGCGATAATGACTTTGAGCGCTCAGGGAAGCTCAGAGGACCAGGACGACTTTGAAGATGGAATCACTTACCTGGGTATATTTGGCGCGAGTTATCGGGTTTCGAAAAGTCTCCAACTGGGTCTTGGTCTCTTCGCGCAAACGCGCCTCGAAGAGGACCCGCGAGCCTTTCCAATTCCAATTATTCGTTGGACCTTGCGATTTAGCGAGGATTGGACTCTGTTTTTTGGATTACCGGATGGATTGAAATTAAACTACAGCATCAATGACAAATTGACGATATCCGCCAAAATAGGGTCTCGTGGGGCGCTCAACCTTCAGGACACTCGACTAAACAATAATGACTTTGCTCCTCGCGGCGTCCTGCGACAAACATTGGTGCCCGTGAGTCTAGGGTTTAATTGGAAGATACTCCCTATTCTGGTCTTAGAAGCAGAGACTGGAGTGATCGTCTTTCAAAGACTGGAGATTGATGACCGTCGCGGGCGCAACTTGACCGAAGATCAGGTGAAGCCCCAGCCTTTTCTTTCCTTCAATTTGAGCTTTCGCTTTTAGTCTAATTGAGCGGGAGAATTAATGGCTCTCACGACTATCCTTGCCAATTGTAAAGTCTGAACCACCTTGATTGAACTGGTGTTGAAGGCCCAAGAGAATGTTGGCGAGGCGCGCTTTCTGCGCTAGGCGGTCTTCACTACGGTTTATTGCAATCTGAGATAAATTAACGGCTTCAAGGACTCTCTCGTGAACTGTCAATTCCTGGCCCGGGAGGTCAAGAGCGGCGCAGACTGCGGCGACGAGCTGTGAGCTTGCCTGAATCACAGCGGCGCTGAGCTGGAGTTTTTGTCCGAGGACGACGCTTTCTTGAAGCCAAGAGAAGGCTTGGGCTTGGGCGGTCAACATTTGGCTGATCTGGCGGCTGGCGTTGATAAAAAGCTGGGCCTGATCTTGTTTAAAGGACTTCCCGTTTAACCAGTCCTGAACCCAAGAGAGGGCTGCCTCCGGGCCTGGGGAAATAGTGAAGGCGTGATCGGTGCCTGCGAGGAGGTTGTTGATGCAGTCGTGGGCGAAAGCGATCGCCTCCCGAGGACCCAGCAAGGCGAGCCCTTTTTGCAGCTGATCTCGATGTTCCAACTCCGTTGAAATGGAGACATTGACAAGGCTCTGAGCGACGACATGACCCAAAGTCGCGGCGGCGCTGAGTCTCTCTTCGTCGATTTGACCGGCTCGAATGCGGCCTAGTAAAAAACGTCGCTCGGCGTACTTAGAGTTATCCCCATGCCATTTTCGCTCGGATTGTCGTAACTCGCTATCACTCATCGTTGGGCGTTCTTCCCAAAATTTGAAAAACTTTGTTCACTCCGTGAGGTACCAGAGTCATCGTCTCTAGATTAACAAAGCGGTGCCTTCCCGCCATGGATTGGTGTGAGATCAGGGCTAGCGGAGCTGCTTTGCATCCGAGTTTTTCAGGATTATCAAATCAATATCTTGAAGCCTACGACGCGAAGTCGTATAACGACGACTGAGTGTCGTAGCCTTGTCCGTCTCTGTCATCATAGCTCGCTGAAGAATTTGTGGAGCTTTGGAAGGAATTGAAATTTGGAGGCCCTACCGAACGCCGAGTTGTCGCTCATGGAATGCCTCTGGTCCAGCGACCGAATGACCGCACGAGATTTGCGTGAGGCGCTCTACCCGAACTCGACCAAGGCCCAGCATGGAACGGTTCAGCGCCTCTTGCAGCGCTTGGAGAGCAAGGGCTTTATTGAGCGGGATCGAAGATTGTCAGTCCACTTCTTCTCAGCCAAAGTGACCAAAGAGGCCTATGCCGGTGGACAGCTTGAGACCCTCGCGACGAAGCTCACTGGTGGGTCGTTGGCTCCAATGATTACCCACCTGGTCGAAGAGAACAAAATCTCTCCCGCCGAGATTCAACGTCTGCGAGACATCCTAAAGGGAGACGATTGATGATCGACTTCTTCTTGGAATACGGTCTCAGTAATTTATTGGTGTCAGTTGTATTGGCGCTTATAGCTTGGCTTGTCCATCGGCGGGGCAATCGACCCTTTGTGGCTCGCCTACTTTGGCTATTTGTATTGGTGAAGATGTTATTGCCTCCTCTGGTCACTGTCCCCCTGTTGACGATTCCGTGTTCCGAGCCAGACGTCACGATTGCGCCGTTACCTAATCTTTCGATAAATTTAAACGCCCTCCCCGCTTCCCCTCCAGAGCTTAGTTTATCGACAATTGAAGACGTGCCTGTGGTGGAATCGACGGTTGAGGCTTGGTTGACCATTGACCTGCTAAAATTGACTCTCGGTGGCTTGTGGGGCCTGGGAAGCCTCTTGGTCTTCGGTGTTTCAGTCTATCGAATTCGCCAATTTGACTGCTCCCTGCGAAACAGTTCTTCCCCCGCGCCTCTTGAGATCCAAAGCGTCGCCGCTGGATTAGCTCGAGGCTTCGGGTTAGAAAGAAGCCCGACGATCTATTGGACGAAAGCCAAGCTCTCGCCCATGCTCTGGTGGATCGGCGGCGCGCCGCGAATCTTCATTCCCGAAGACTTTGCCCGAAGCGCAACGCCCAGTGTCTTACGCTGGATACTGGCTCACGAGCTGGGTCACTTCTCCCGTGGTGATCACCTCACTCGGATTATTGAGTGGCTGAGCTGTGTTGCCTTCTGGTGGAATCCAGTCGCTTGGTTTGCCCGACGGAATTTACGTATGAATGAAGAACTCTGTTGTGATGCCTTGGTCCTCTCAAAGTTAAAGGCGACGCCTCAGCAATACGCTCATTCATTGTTATCAATTATCGAATATCTTGCTTCATCGACGCTCCGCCCTCCGGCGATGGCAAGTGGAATAAATAGTGGCGGGAATCTTGAACGGAGATTCAGAATGATTGTCTCTAAAAGCTCATTGCCGAAGGCCCCTCGGTGGCTTCCTGCAGTGGCTCTATTTTGCATGGTTGGCTTTCTCCCGTTAGGAGTCGCCCACGCGCAAAGCCCCGACTATGAAGCCGTCGGCAGTCGATTGCTTAAAGCCGTAGAGAAGGGTGAACTGTCAGCCTCTCAAGCAAAATCGATGATGGGGGAGTTAGCCCGATCACGTTTTGGTGAGCGCCTGGATGCCCTCGCCCAAAAACATCACAGCGGCAAAAAGCACTCGAAAGCGAAGAAGAAGGCGAGCGCCCCTAATTGGGACCGCATTGTCGGCGGCTTTGAAGCGATTGGAATCGATCGTCAGACAGTGCGAAGAGTCGCGGGCGCTTTGTCCGAAACGGGAATAAAAAAGGACAAGCTCCCCAAGGTCATGACCCTCATGGGCCGCTTCCTTTATGGCGTCAAGAACGGCCATAAAACTGACAAAGACAACTTGAGTCCCGCGTTGAAAAAATTGGGATTGAATGGTGAGCAATTCGATAAAGTTTGGTCCCTGACGAAGCGACTCTCAGGAGTTGTGAAGTCTAAAAAAGGGAATCAGAAAAAAAAGACGCAAGGCACAAAGAAGCGCGACTTAGCCGGATTGAAGAAACGCTATCAGGCCATCGAAAAGAAAATCTGGGGCGCGGTCAAGTCTGGCAAAATGTCTAAGAAAGACGCCGCCAAAAAACTGAAGCAATTGAAGAAGCAAATGTTCGGCGGCCAACGCCAGAATAAGTCAGATAGGCGCTCCAATGACGCACGGAATAACATGGAGCAAATGAAGCGGAGATACCAGGCCATCGAAAAAGAGCTATGGCAAATGGTGAAAGCTGGCAAGCTCTCTAAACAAGATGCTCAAAAGAAATTGGAGGCCCTGCGTCAACGAATAGAAGGCGCCCAGCGTTGGGACAAGCAACGGGATAAGATGCGCCCGGACAACCGCTCGATGGAAGCCCGTAAGAAAGCCTTTGAGGCTGCCAAAGAGAGAATCATTGCTGCGGTCAAGGCGGGCAAAATGTCACGCGCTGAAGGCGGAGAGACGCTCGCGAAGATGCGCCAGAAGCTCTTTGGGAATGTGAAGAAACCAAAAACAGCAACTGGAGAGCGTCGTCGCGCTGAGCGTAAAGATGCTCAGCCTCGTCGCGAAAAGCCCGATGCCGAGAAACGTCGTATGGAAGCGAAAGTTAAGAAATATCGCGCTGTCTTGAAAAAAATGGAAGCCGCCGTCAAGGCTGGGAAAATGAA
>JARGOJ010000388.1 GCA_029210225.1 Planctomycetota bacterium | reverse complement strand
AACAGCGTCTACAGCCCCAGACAAGGTGGGAGCGAGGATGGAAGGACGCGTCGCCTGTCGGTTCAGGATGGCCCCGACAAGCTCATAAAAACTCTGCCCCTGGAATGGACGAACGCCGGTTAACAATTCATAGAGAATGACCCCTAAAGAGAAGACCTCCGAAGCAGGGACCAAGGTCTCATTCTGACCATCCGCTTGCTCTGGAGACATGTAATAAGGGGTCCCCAGCAATTCTTCGCTTTGCGTCAACGTTTGGGAATGCTCCGATTTCGCCAATCCAAAGTCGGTTAGAATGGGCTCGTCGTCCGCTTCCCGAATAAGAATATTCGCGGGCTTAAGATCTCTATGAAGGATGTTTTTACTATGAATGTAATGAACAGCCCGAGCAATCTTTATCACGAGCTTCAAGCTCTCATCCGGATCCAGACTCGTCCTCTTTACAAACGCCGCGAGATCTTCACCTCTCACATAATCTAGAATGAGAAAGACATCCTGGCCATAAGAACCGACCCCGTGAATACCCACCACATGGCTATGAGTCCCAACCTGAGCGAGCGCTTCAGCTTCTCTCGCCAGTCTTGCACGAGCCTTTTCATCGGACTCAATCAGGAACTTCACGGCGACGTACCGGTCTTCACCCATGCGACGCGCTTTATAGACGCAGCCCATCCCCCCTTGACCGAGGCGCTCTAATATCTCGTAGCCGTCAACGGTTTCCCCGAGCCTTGGAATGGGCATAACCTTGAGCCGACGAGCTGTATCCTCTAATCCGACGAGCTGCTGGGCTTGGTCCTCGCTGAGCCCGCCTAAATCAATCGCGCAGAGCAGGAATGGCTTTCTCTGTTGTCTAGCCATTTCAAAACAATAGCTCGCGGCGGCCTCGGTCATAAAACCGAATTGCACTGCTTTGCGCGCTATCTCACTATCTATCGACTGCTTCACTTTGGCCCTGATCTTTGTCCATTGAAGGATGCGATTTTAACCCAGAGCCAAGCTTTGTCCTAGCGACAAAGTTAGGTGGCCTATGAGCTTCCTGCCAGGGCCAACGAGCCTTTTTGTGTTTTGCTACACTCTCTGCCCATTCAACCTTCGGTCTCATAACCTAAATCAAAGAGAACGCCCCTCTCAGGAGCCACTATTCATGAGTGAAGTCAACCGCCAATACAAACTTGCCAAGCGCCCCGTTGGCTTGCCAAAAGACGACGATTGGACCTATTGCGAAAGTGAAATCCCCAGCCCTGGCGATGGCGAGCTGCTCATGGAGAATCACTATATCTCTCTCGACCCAGCTATGCGTGGCTGGATGAATGCCGGGCGCTCCTACATTGAGCCTGTAGAGATTGGCGCGGTGATGCGTGCGGGAACAGTCGGACGCGTCGTCAGCTCTAAAAACAGTCGCTTTGAAGCGGGAGATTATGTTGTCGGTGTGGGTGGAGTCCAAAGCCACGCGATCTCCGATGGAAAAGGCTTGGTCAAAGTCGATCCTAAGCTCGCGCCCCTGCAACGATATCTGGGCACCCTTGGGATGCCAGGTATGACAGCCTACTTTGGCCTGCTCGACATAACCGATCCTAAAGAAGGAGAGACGGTCCTGGTGTCGGCTGCCGCCGGCGCTGTCGGGAGCGTCGTTGGTCAAATCGCTCGAATTAAAGGCTGCCGTGCTATTGGTATCGCCGGAGGCCCTGAGAAATGCCAATATATTATTGATGAATTGGGATATCACGGCGCGATTGATTATAAGAACGACAATATCCGAGAAAAGCTGAAAGAGCTTTGCCCGGGGCGGGTCGATGTTTACTTCGACAATGTCGGCGGAGAGATCCTCGACCTCGTTTTAGGACGATTGAATCGCGGCGCACGCATCTCTGTCTGTGGTGCAATTTCTCAATACAACGCAACTGGTAAGATGCAAGGTCCCAGTAATTACCTCGCGTTGCTTGTGAGTCGTGCGCGAATGGAAGGCTTCGTCGTCTTTGATTATGCCAAGCGCTACGGTGAAGCGACCAAGGCCCTCGCGGGCTGGATGGCGTCGGGTGAATTAAAGAGTAAAGAACATATTGTCGAGGGTCTCAAGAAGTTCCCAGAGACTCTCAATATGTTGTTCAGCGGCGCCAATTTCGGCAAGCTTGTCCTCAAAGTGAGCGAGGGTCGTGAATCATGATTGGCAGCCAACTCGATCAAAAAACAATTCTCATAACCGGAGCCTCATCGGGTTTAGGGGAAGCGACTGCTCGCTTCCTCGCCAAGAACGGCAGCCAGATCGCCCTCTGCGATATCGCGGTCGAGAGAGGAGAAGCCCTCGCGAAAGAGATTTGTGATGAAGGCGGGCGGGCTCACTTCTTCCCCCTCAATGTGACCTCCGAAGATGAAGTTAAGACAACCTTCGCTAAGGTGAAGGAAGAACTTGGAGCCATTCACGTCGCGGTTAATAACGCTGGGGTCGACCACGCCCTAAAGCCCCTCGCTGATCTCGACGGCGATATGTATCACCGTGTGATGGATATCAACGTGAAGGGCGTCTGGCTTTGCATGAAATATGAAATTGAACATATGATTGCTCAGGGCGGTGGCCAAATTATTAACGTCGCTTCCGTGGCGGGCCTAAGAGCCGCGCCGCTCATGTCTATTTACTCTGCGAGTAAATTTGCCGTTGTGGGTTTGACTAAGACCGCAGCGCGGGAATACGTGAAGCAGAACATTCGAATCAACGCCGTCTGCCCCGCTGTTATTCGCACCCCCATGGCGGAGCATGTCTTGTCGGAGAGCCCAGAGATGTTCGATAGGATACTCAAGAGCAATCCTATGCGCCGCCTCGGAGAGCCCATTGAAGTCGCCTCGACAATTGCCTGGCTCTGCAGTGATCATCCCTCTTTCATTACTGGGGAGACCTTCGCCATTGACGGCGGCCTCACCGCCTAATTCCGTGGGCATCGGCGCTCTTGATTAAGAATGCCGGTGAAACAGTCATAGGATCTTAATCAAGAGGCGAGTCAATTCGGCCATAAATGGATAATCGAGGGTCTCCGGGAGGTCGCTTCCCTGATGATAATGAGGGTTGCGAAACTCAGAGGTGTCGGTCCACATGAGCGCGGGTACGCCAGCATCCCAAAAGGGCGCGTGGTCGCTGCGGCGAATGTCTGGTAAGAGTTTCTCAATGATTGCATTCGCTTTAAGCGCGAAGATCTTTGGGCAGCCAGCCTCTTCTTTGACCGCCTTCAAGACTCCGTCAATGATTGACGACGCGCCTTTGTTGCCTATCAATCCAATGAAGTCACCGACCTTGGGAATCCCTGGAAGAAGGGAGCCTGGGCTTCCCTGGGAGTTGAGGCTGCGGTCGCGGTATCCAACCATTTCCAAAACATGCACGGCTTTTAACGCTTGGTCGAACTCAGCGACAAAATTCTCACTACCGAGTAATCCATCCTCTTCGCAGTTAAAGCCGACGAAGCCGATGGGGCGTTCCTGAATGCCCTGGTCCCTCGCGACTTCAAGCATGACCGCCAAACCGCTCGCGTTATCATCGGCCCCTGGGCTGCTCGGGACGCTGTCGTAGTGGGCGCAGAGGAGAGTCAGGCTTTGGTCTGAATGGCGGCGTGGGAGGGCGACGACATTGTCGTACGGACCCTGAAAACATGTCTCATAGCCCCAAGCTTGGAAGGCTTCGAGAAGCTCGTTGCCAACTCGCCTATTTTCATCGCGCTGGGCGGTGAAGTGCCTGGGGACGGAGAAGCGCTCGACGGATTCTCGGAGTCTGGCTTCGCGCCCTCTGTCTTGAGGTCGCTTGCCTCTTGGAGGATTGGCAGATCGTATAAACATAGTTTTTATGGCCTTGATCCGTCATGATTTAGGGGACAGAGTTGTTGAATTCACTTTATTCGATTCCCCCCCTTGCGCTCCCGTCACATTTCACAAAAATGACATTGCTTGTCAGCTCTGAAATCGTAGAAAGCAGTTTTTATGACGCTCTATCGACAGTTCCGCAGCCAAGAAGAGATCGATCAGGAATACGATCTGCGCCACTCCGTCCCCGATGCGACGCCCTTTCGGAACTTCTATAGCGCTTCCAATAAACTCGCCGCTCAAACCTTAACGTGTCAGGCCAAGGTTCCTTATGGGCCGAGCCTGGATGAAACCCTAGATATATTTCCAGTCAAGAAGCCCGGCGCTCCAGTGCTAGTGTTCATACACGGTGGATACTGGCGCAGCAAGCAGAGCCACGACTATCACTTCGTCGCCCTGGGTCCTCAAAGAGAGGGCCTCCTCACCGTCGTGGTCAATTATTCCCTTTGCCCCAAGGTGCGCCTCGACGAGATCAGCCGACAATGCCGCGCCGCCTTAGTCTGGATAAGGACGAACATCGCCAATTATGGAGGCGATCCAGAGGCCCTAGTCGTCGTCGGTCATTCTGCCGGAGGCCAGCAAGCCGCTCAATTACTCTCCACTCCCTGGCAAGAAGACTATGGCATTTCTCAGCCTATCCGAGGCGCGATGGCTATCAGCGGTCTCTTCGATCTGCGGCCATTGCAATATAGTTTTCTCCAACCTAAATTGATGCTCGATTCTGTCACAATTCAACGAGAGAGCCCGCTCTTTCAATTACCAAAATCTGCGCCCCATCTAACCATCAGCGTCGGCGATGAAGAGCCCGCGGAGTTCCTTCGGCAATCCAAAGACTACTATCAGGCCTGGCGCGAGCATTCCCTCCCAGGGGCCTACTTCGAACAAGAAGCTAACCACTACACGGCCATCAATGGCTTCACTCAAGCTGGCAGCCGACTTATGGAGGAGGTCCTG
The DNA here is from genome assembly GCA_029210225.1 of Planctomycetota bacterium. Lineage (GTDB taxonomy): Bacteria > Planctomycetota > J058 > J058 > JARGOJ01 > JARGOJ01. Next base: position 3,076 of record JARGOJ010000388.1, on the reverse strand, counting down.
GCGCTCTTTGAAGCTTAGTGCTCATAGCTACGATGCAGCGGCGGGGACTTTGGCAGAAAAAGAGGGGTTTTTGTCATTGCGGACATCGGGCTCTCCGAGCACGATAGTTGCATGAAGACTGACCACGAGAAAATCATTGCCTTTCTTGCCTTCGATGGCTTTCAAGCCCTCGATTTAATCGGCCCCCTCGATGTCTTCTCCGGCGCCCAAAACATCCTCAGCAAAGATAGCCTGCAGGGTTATAAGACGCTTGTTTGCGCGCCGACTCCAAGGATTCGGGCAAGCAACGGGCTGACCATGAGCCCCGATCACATATTGGGGGACCCTAAGCTCCGGGCCCTCTCTATCGACACGCTCATCATTGGTGGCGGCTTCAACCTTACTGCGGCTCTCGGCGACAAGGTCCTACTCAACTGGGTTCGAGAGCAAGCCAAGGTGGTCCGTCGCCTTGTTTCCGTGTGCTCCGGCTCACTCATACTCGCCAAAGCCGGATTACTCGACGGCCGTGAGGCGACTTCCCACTGGGCTGTCTGCCCGAGCTTCGCCAAGAATTACCCCCAGGTGAAGGTCAATCCAGCGCCTATCTTCATTCGTTCCGATTCAATCTATACCTCCGCTGGAGTCACCGCCGGCATCGACTTAGCCCTCGCCCTCATTGAAGAAGATCATGGTCGGGAGCTATCTTTAAACCTCGCTCGCTGGTTTGTCGTCTTCTTGAAGCGTCCAGGAAATCAAAATCAATTTAGCGCTCAACTAGAATATCAAAGGGCTCAAAGCCGCCCCATCGCAGATCTTCAAGATTGGATCCACCATCATTTATCGGATGACCTCTCCGTTGAGGCTTTAGCACAAAGAGCCCATTTGAGTGCGCGGCACTTCGCCCGAGTATTCGCGAAGGAGCTTGGTGAAACACCGGCGCGATATGTCGAGAGTCTGAGATTTGAGGCCGCCAAAAACGCCCTCATAGATAGCCAAAGCTCCATTGAGTCCATTGCGCAGCATTGCGGATTTGGCGCTTCCGAGAAGCTGCGCCGCTGCTTCCAAAAACACATGCAATGCTCACCATCCGAGTATAGACAGCGCTTCCAAAAGCCTTAGTAAGTCTAACTATTTTCAATCTTTGAAAAGGAATCTCTGCACAATGAACATTATTATATTAGCCTTCCCACAAATGACGGCCCTTGATGCAATTGGTCCTTACGAGGTCCTCAGTCGTCTCCCCGGGGCCACGCTGAACTTCGTCGCCAAAGAGAAGGGTCCCATTCAAACCGACACGGGAATGCTCACTCTCTTTGCCAGTCATTCCATGGAGGACGCACCCAATGCTGACATACTCTTAATTCCAGGTGGACCTGGGACTGAGGCCCTTGAAAAATGTGAGGTCACGCTCAATTGGATTAGAACGCAGGCGCAAAAGGCTCGTTGGGTTAGCTCTGTTTGCACTGGGTCATTGGTCCTTGGCGCAGCAGGATTGCTTAAAGGACGAGACGCAACGACCCATTGGGCCATGCTTGAGAGACTCAAAGAATTTGGCGCGAACCCGGTCTCTCAGCGATACGAAATCAGCGACAATATCGTCACTGCCGCGGGGGTCTCCGCCGGAATTGATATGGCGCTAGGCTTAACAGAGATTGAATTTGGCGTCGAGTTAGCGTCGGCTATTCAACTAGGAATTGAATACGATCCCAAGCCTCCCATCGACGCCGGGAGTCCAGGAAAAGCCGGGCCAGAGATTGTTTCGATGGTGCGCGGGCTCTTTGGTGCAGGATAGAGAGCAGCCTTTACTGAGCGTCGCTTTGCTTGTCGGCATAGTTGACAATATGTTGCGCACGAATGTAGTAATCTCGAAAAATAACGTATTCCCGATTCTTCCAATCAACGTCTTTCCAAAGGTCCAAGACTCTCTTATAGCGGCGTCGATTGTAGGCCAACAAGCCTCGATAGAAATCGGTTCTTGGGTTTTTGTTCTGCGGTGACTTCAAGAGCCGCTCTGCCAAATCATAGTGACCAGAAAACAGCCAACTCACTGGAGCCAAGCTCTGCCCCATAGCTCTTGGTCCGCCCCCCAAATGAAGAAGCGCAACAGTTTCCCAATCGGGAATTCCTTTCATACACTTGCCAACGCTCTCACTCCATTCACGACCGCTCTTCTTTAGCCCAAGGACCTCGACAAGCAGCATATGTTCACTCGGTTTCATCAACCCGAGCGCGTTCTTCCAAAGCCCCTCGAACTCCTTCGGAGCTTGCAGTTTTGCTTCTCTGAGGAATTGTTTGGCTTGATCATCATTTCCAAGGCGACTCTTAATGAGAGCGAGCAGGAAAGCAGCCTGGCATCGATCTTTGGACGGCGCGGCCTTGGCATTTTTTCTCCAAGCCTTCACCAATTCTTCGGCGCGCTTCAGGTCTCTTCGAACAAAGTGATATTGTGCTTCTGCTAACTTGTCCCGCTCAGCCTTCTGATCAATAGAAATAGCGTTTTTGGGGGCATGGAAGCTCAGTTCGTAGATTTCGACCTGGCTACTCTGCTTGACAATCGGCTTCAATCGATTGCTGGAGTTCCAAGAGATGACTTCTAATTGATATGGGCCAGAGTTCAAGCCTTGACGGAGCAGGAAGTAGCGCTCAATAGATCGCGTCCCGTGCTTCAATCGAAGCACCAAACTGCGTTGATCTTCCCGATAAAAGATCTCAAAATCCATGTTTTCATCTGGCTTAAACTGCCGGAATAGAATGAGGCGAGAAAAGGATGTGTTCACAAAGCTCTGATTCGCACGAAAGTAATTGACCTCGACGGCGCGACGCCAAGAGAGCGCATCGCCGCCTTGAGAGTTGACATAGAAATTGAGCTCAATAAAAGAAGGAGATTCACTCTTTCTCTCTGCGAAACGAAAGCGAAGATTCGAGCGGCCATCCATCCAGTTAAACCGAAGGCGACCTCTCAATCGAAACGACTGACCGGTGTAAACAATCGGTAATTTCAAAGAGGCTCGTCCAGAACCCCGACTGCTCATAGCAAGGGCATTGTCGGTCACTTGACTGAAAATCCCTGGACCACTTTCAAAACTCTGCCCGGACT
>JARGOJ010000387.1 GCA_029210225.1 Planctomycetota bacterium | reverse complement strand
GAAGTCCGTGAACTCACGCAGAGTCTTCCCCTGCTCCTGTGAACGCCGGATGGTCAACGCGAGCCAAGAGCGCTTGGACAGGATCGCGTCTCATGGCGCGGAGATTATCAAGACCGATCCCATCGAGGGATACGATCACGCGTTGAGAGAGGCCAAGCGTCTCGCACGGGAGCACCCGGATAAATACTGGCATTGTGATCAGTATGGCAACGAGAATAACTGGCGCGCCCATTACGAGGGGACCGGCGTTGAGATCTTGAATCAAGTCCAAGAAATCACTGGGACTGTTCCCGATGCCTTCGTCGCTGGAGTTGGAACCGGCGGAACGATCACTGGGACAGGCAAGCGTCTTCGTGAGGCGAACCCAGACATACACATTGCCTCGGTGATTCCCGAGCTCTTTCCCGGAATCGAAGGGCTCAAACCCTTGGGGCATCCCGGCGATATTGTGCCGGCAATCTTGGACGAGACGCTCATTAAAGAACGCATCGAAATGACCCTCGATGAGGCGGCTGAGATGTCTCTACGTCTGGCAAAACAGGGCTTATATGTTGGTCCATCGTCGGGGGCCTATGTTTCGGCAGCCTGTCAAATGGCGCAGAAAGGTTCTTACAAGATCATTGTGACCTTGCTCAATGACACCGGAGAGCGTTACGGTTCGACGGGTCTTTGGCGTCTGGCCTCCGAGCTTGAGTGAGATGGCTCAACATGAGTGAGCCCTCGTCAGGTCTAAGTGGTTGAATCGATCAGGCGGGGAGGAAGTTGGATATGTCGAATAGCTGTGGTCACAAAGGCTGCGAAAGACCTGCGAAACAGGTTGGCTTGAGGCTTCGGGCGTCGAATGGTGAGGTCTTGAAGGCCCTGCTCGACGTCTTTTATTGTTCTCCTCACAGCCAACATCTCACCCTCGATTTATTGCTCGGACGAGAGGGGTGGTCGTCCCTGACCGATCACTTCAACATGATCGACGGCACACAGCTCAACCGTGAGAATTGCCAAATTTACCTTGTGAGTTCTGATTGACGACCGGAAATTGTCAGGTTCTCTTGATCGTCCGAGATCTCTTGCTTTGCTATAATTCTAGACTGTGGAACCGTAGCTGTTGCGGGACAATTTTCGCGACCTACGTTGTCGGATGTTCGATTGCATAATCCCCTGGCCTTTGTTAGTCCTGAACCTGATTGTATGAGTGCAATTTCGTTCGGTGACGACTTGTGCTTGGAACTGCTTTTGAGAGTGGGACATGAATCCCGAGGACCTCGAGAGATTCGAAACGAGCCTGAAAGACCTCGACGTCTTTATTGCAGGCTTTGAGAAACAAGCGGCGGGACCGAATGGGGGCCACTACAAAGAGCCTCTAGCCCGCCTCCGAAAAATCCGCGAAAACATCAACTTCCTTAAATCGGGTACCTACCAATTGGTGACAAACCAAAAGGACTCCGATTCACCCATTAATTCCGCGGCCGTCCCAAAGCTCGTAGCGAAGTTGATCAACAGTAATCAAAAGAACTTCAAAGCCATTCGCGCTGAACTCTTTCAAGCGTGGCGGAGCTAACCGGAAAGATCAAGCCGACCGTCAAGAAAATGGAAGGGATGAGCAGTCAGATACTCTCCCTGGGCCGAGTCTCTATGGAGGCCGCGGACAAGCTCAAGAAGCTCGTGAAAGATTCGCAGTCAACTCCTGTTGCTGAGGCCCCTAAACTCGATCCCAAGCTGATCGAAGACTTCGCTGACAAAATCGCCGAAGGGATTCAAAAGTTAGAGTTAAAAGTCAACGCGATCGGTCGTGGAATCTCCAAAGTCGACAAAGACATCTCCCGCCTGCCGCAGCAAATTGACGATCAGGGAGATAACTTCGAGGTCAACTTCGCCGCCATTGAAAGCAAAGTTTCTGGTCTTCTCGAACGGGCCGATATGGGGGGAGTCTTAGATAAGCTTGAGCCTCGCCTTCGCAACTCTGAAGATGGCCTCAAGGTACTCCTCAACAAGATACGAGATGTCACCGACGCAGTGACCGAAAACCACACCTTGCTCAAAGCCGACAAGAGTGAAGAGACTCTGGAAATCTTGGAGAGTATCCTCGATCGCCAGAGCGCGATTGAAACTCTGTCTATGGTTTTGACCCCGCTGAGCCAGAGCTATCAGGATATGTCGAATTCACTTAAGGAAAGCTCCCAATCGAGCCTCCCTGAGGAATTTTCTGAGCAGTTCGAAGAGCTTTGTGAGCGCGTTGATCGGAACGAAGAGCTCCTCGAAAAAATCCTCGATCGCCAGGGAGCGATTGAGTCCCTGTCGATGGTTCTTCATCCTTTGAGTCAGAGTTTTCAAACCCTCTCAACAAAACTAGAGGAGACGGCGAGCGTTGACAGCAAGATCGATGCCCTGTCTCGCCAAATGACGGCGCTTCAAGCAATGGTGCGGAACACCTATCGCAAAGCAGACAAAGCCCTCGCCAGCCAGCCCTCTGCTGCCCTGAGTAAAGACGACTTGCAGACGATGGCAGGCTTCGAGAAACCAGGCCCGGTCGAGGCCCTCGAAGAGTCCGAGGACATGCCCTGGTATGTTCCAAAGGACGCCAAGCGCAAAAAGAAGAAAGCTCCCGAAGCATCTGCCCATGATGGCTCGGGGACATCGTCGAACTCTGATGCGGAGGCTGAGAAAATCGCCGAAGCCTCCTCCGATACTAAGTCGGCGGCCTTGGAGTCTACTGAGGATCAAAGCAGTGGTGAGGATGGCCCGGTCGACTTAGACTCTATGGATCTTGGTTTAATCGCTGGCAAAGGGGAAGAATCTGTCCCTGAGGACCTCGCTAATCCCTCGGGAAATGCGGGAGACACAGAGTTGGCAAGTGACCCCAGCTCGGAGTCTGAAGTCGTAGCCCCCGCTCAAGACGAGCCCAAGGCTAATGAAGACGTGGATGGAGGGGAAGACTCGAAGTCTGAAGATGTTCAGCAAACCGTCGATTCAAAAGCACCAAGTGAGGAAACCGACAGCGCTGCTGGCGAGTCTGAGCTGACCGAAAAAAGCGAGGGCGAGTCGGCGGACGATTCTCAATCAGAAAAGTTGTCCGAAGCGAGTGATTCAGAGAGCTCTACGCCTTCAAGCTCGGCCTAGTACGGAGGGAGCATCCTCCGGAAGACATGGGTGAAGATCACTACTATTGAGAACGGCGACCTTAAGAAATATCCCGGCCAAAAGAGCGCGAGGGGTTGTTCGTCCTTGCCCTCACTAGCGCGAGCCACCGTCTCTCCAAGCTTAGTCATCCAACCTACTGAGCGAGGCCACTCAAAAATTCCATCGCGCCATTCTTGAGGGATCACATCGACCCCATACACTGCGCCTGCCGCGCCACCATAGATAGCGCCAGTAGTGTCTGCATCTCCACCGAGAGCTACGATCTCTTTCAAGCCGTTTTTGAAATCCTCACGGAACTTTAGCAGGCAAAACAGGACGATAGGAACGGTGTGGTTGATATAGCCCGTGATGCCCTTTTGGAGTCCAAATTGATCGGCGAGGGCCTCGGGACTCAGATCGTCTTTGAGAGCCTGTTCAACAGCACGAAGATGGGATTTCAGCTCCTGGCCTTCGAGTGACGCTTGCAGCATTTCGAAGAAGGTTGAAAGGTCGTGCTCAGGATCTTTGGAGTGGTGATAGACGAAGTCGGCGATGACCTTTGCCCCCTCGAAGGCCTTTGGATCGCTGTGGGTGAGACGAGTGCAGGCTTGGACAAATTGATCCCGGTCCGATTCGTTTTGGTACGACCAGAGGCCGAGTATCGGGGCCCGCATGGCCGGACCGTTACCGGCAGAGAAGACACCGCTTTTTTCCGGTGAGAAGCCGATCCAAAGTTTGATCAGGCTGCGCAGTGTTCCAAATCCAATGCCGGCGGGAGCGGTGAGCAACCAACCGCGTAAGCGCCAGCCGAGGGAGCGGGCGAAGCCGGCGGAATCCCTTGGGGAGGCTAAGAGACTTTGGGCGGTCATGCAGATGTGGTCGGTGTCATCGCTGATCATTCCGTGACCAAAGACGAGGCTATGGCGAAAGCGACCTCGGGCCATTTTTCGCCCTCGTCTCCGAGACATTCCTTCAAGCGGGAGCCCCATAGAATCTCCCACTGCGGTGCCCAGGAGACAGCCTACGAACTTGTCTGTGGGAGAATCAGTCATGAGATTTTTGTCCGTCTCCTATGGCGAATGAAGAGCCGCAATAATAGACTCTTCGGCCTTGGGGAACCACTATGACCGACGCTCGTCCTCACATAAAAACTCGGATTTGGAGCCTGCTCGCTTCGATCAGTCGTCTTCACATCGTCGCGATCGCGGCGCTGGGCACGCTCACTTTTTCCTGGGTCTTCTTTGGAAACCGGCCCTGGGACTTGGCGCTCATCTGCGGATTTGATTGGTTCATTGTGAATCTTTTGAATCGGGTCGTCGACTTGAAAGAGGACAAAAAGAACAAGATCACCGGGACAGGTTTTGTGGAGCGGAATCGGCGCCGCATCACCGTGCTTGGCCTTGGAGCGCTGGGACTTAGCTTTGTTGGCACCGCCCTCTATTGGCCAGGTTTGACTCCTTGGCGAATGGGCTATCATTTCCTTGGACTCATTTACAACTGGCCGTTGATCCCTGGGGTCAAGCGCTTGAAGGAACTCTATTTCTTCAAAAATACTGCGTCCGCCTGCGGTTTCCTGATCACAGTCTTTGCTTATCCGCTCGCGACTTATAGCGGCAAGGCCTTCGCCCATGGTGTGACTGTTGAAACGGTGATTTGGGCGATCGCCTTCTTCTTCTTTTTCGAGTTGAGCTACGAGGTCATTTACGATCTTCGTGACTTGGAAGGCGATCGATTGGCCAAGGCGAAGACTTATCCTGTGGTTCACGGCGAGAAGGTCGCCCTGCGCATTGTGGACGGACTCATTACGGCGTCGTTGTTGGCTATCAGCGTCGGCTATGCCTTGGGTCAAGTACCGTGGGAGCTCTTTGTCATGGTCGCCGCCCCCGTCATGCAGCTCTTCATATACAAGCGTTGTTATCGACGAGGATTGACGGCTTTTGACTGCATCGCGATCACGTGGTTCGGGGTGACTCTTCTCGCTGTTTATCACATTTGGATTTGGCTGGAGTGGCCGGGAGTCGGTGTATGAACATGGTCGTGGTTGAGAGCTTCTGTGTTGCGATTGTGGCGCTGTCTCTTGGTCTTCGGATCGCGTTTAAGGGTGCTTTTTGGGATCAGCTAAGGCTCTACGGCGCCATCGCGGCGGTGGCCTGGCTTACGGAGAACACCTGCATTCACTTCTATGGCTTTTATAGTTACAGTCCAAGCTGGCATCTCTTTATCGATCAGGTGCCCATCATGATTCCGATGATCTGGCCGATCGTCGTCTTATCAGCGCGAGATTTAGTTGTGCCGGTCACAAAGCAGCATCCGGTTTGGACCGCGGTTTTCGTAGGGCTCCTGGTGTTCAGCGACGCGGCGTTCATCGAACCGATCTCTGTTCACCTGGGCTTTTGGCAATGGTATGAGCCGGGCTTCTTTGATGTGCCGGTCATTGGCGTGATTGGTTGGGGTCTTTTTGCGATGTTCGCGCTCATAGTTTTAGGGCCGGAGCAAAATCCCAAGGGTCGGGCCTTACTGTTGTTCCCTATCTTGGCGCCAGCGCTGACTCATCTCGCCTTGCTCGGTCTCTGGTGGGGCTGTTTTCGTTGGATCACCGGGGCGATCACCGATCAGGGGACCGTCGCCGTAAGCCTTGTTGTTTTAGGGGCGCTCTCGGTCATGGTGATCGCTAGCAAGTCCACACGACAGATCGGAAATCGCGATGTTTGGCTTCGTTTTCCCGCTGCGCTCTTCTTCTTTGCGCTCCTGGCGTGGGATGTGGCGGCCGTGAAGTCTGAATTGTTGATTTTTGCCGTGAGCTTTTCGATGCCTTATCTCAGCCTTTGTGGTGTCGTTTTCAGAGGCAAAGGACTTCCTCCAAGATAAAAAAAGGGAAGGAAATGAGTGTCTGAGCGTGATGCCGGTTGAAATGAAAGAGTAGAATCGTATCAATGCATATCTTCTGGGGTCCTTCATTGAATTGTGGGTGAATCATGGCAACAGTGACAGGGAGCGGCCGCTCTAGCAATCCGGATTCTGGAGAAGCTATCGTAGAGGCGCTTAACCAAGCAAAAGCGACTCTCGCCGGACCGAACTACGATCTTGGCAAGTTGCTCTCTGACGGCAAGGAGCATCTCGGCGTGGATCTTATGGGATCGACAACCGCCGGGGAGTTTACCGAGGAAGGGCTGACCCACAATGGCGTGGTCGTCTACCTCATTGCGACGGATGACGACACCATGGTCTCCTCGGCCTTTGCTCAAGGCATGAAGGACTCTCCCCTCGTTGCCGCCGCGTCGGTATGTAGAGAATTCAGCAAGTTAAAGACCGCGGCCTTCCGTGAGCGCAAAATTCGTTCAACCACCATTCTCCTCACCGACGGTTTGTCCGGCGAGGGTGAGGTTGTCCTGAAGAAGGTAAGCGAGAAAACAAGTGCCTTTCAGCAAATCGTTGGAGGAGCGGCTGGAGATGAAGGGGCGTTCAACGAGACCTCTGTTGGATATGGCGACCAAAGCGGCGCAGATTCCCTCGCCTGCTATCACATCTTTTCCAAGAAGTCTTGGGGCGTCGGAGTGGGCCACGGGCTTCGTCCAGCGAGCGAGAAGATGCGAATTACTAAGGCTCGGGGAAACGTTGTCTATGAAATCGATGGCAAGCCAGCCTTTGAGGTTTATCAAGCGCACGCAAAGTCTCGGGGTGTAGAACTGACTCGGGAGAACGCAGGTCCCTATCTCATTGGGAATGAGCTGGGCGTCTACTTCTTCAACAAGATCTCTAAGGCTCGGGCGCCGCTCTCAGTGGGCGACGACGGATCACTCTCCTGCGCGGCGAATATCGCCCAAGGTTCGAGTGTTGCGATTCTCGATGGCGACCCAGAGAGCATGGCGAACGCGGCTCGGGATGCGGCTGAGGAGGCTAAAAAGCACCTCGCTGGGGAAGAGGCCGCGGGGGTCATCCTGTTCGACTGCGTTTGTCGCGGTATGATCTTCAAGGATAAATTCCAACAGGAAATCGACGCGGTGCGTGATGTTTTTGGTGACGTTCCCATCGCGGGCTATCTTACTTATGGCGAAATTGCTCGCTATAAAGGGACTATGGGCGGATGGCACAATACGACTGCTGTTGTTTTGGCAATTCCGAAGTAAAATTCTCTTGAGAGCAACGACTTCGAACGGAGATTGAGAGACCGAGATGAACCCTTCCACAATTAACGACCTCGCCCCTATAACTATTGAGCTGGCGGGCAATACAGCGTGCATCATTCGCATGGGATGCCCCGACGATGCTGGATCCCTTCTAAGAATCACCAGCGATGTGATCAAGGAAGGTCAGTTCGTCGTGACCGAGCCCGGAGAGTTCGAGTTGGAAGAGGAGCAGGAGCGGTCTTGGATCGGACGTCATTTGGTCGACGACGGCCATATGATTCTTGTCGCTGAGGTGGATGAGGACGTGGTCGGATTCCTCCACTTTCAAAACGGGTATCGGAAGCGCTTGAGCCATCGCGGTCGCTTTCACATGTTGATCGAAAAAGACTGGCGGAGTCAGGGGGTCGGTTCCTCCCTGATCAAGGCTATGCTCGATTGGACGCAGAGCCACCCAGACATCGAGAAGGTCTGCTTTGGGGTCTTCTCAAACAACACCGGAGCGATCTCGCTTTATAAGAAATTTGGCTTCCTAGAAGAGGGTCGCCGGGTTGGTGAAATCAAGATGGGTCCGGGGGACTACGTCGACGAAATTCTTATGTATAAGTGGGTCGGCGCTGAACGGCCCCATTCA
>JARGOJ010000386.1 GCA_029210225.1 Planctomycetota bacterium | reverse complement strand
AATCGGACTCGTCCAAGCGATCGACAATGAAACCTGTATGGCCACCGTCGTCTTGAGAGACGATCCAGAGCAGCCGACGTACCAAATTCCTTTTGAGCACATTGATAGTCCTCAAGAGCTTGAATACGCCGATCTCTGTCGCCGGGTCGCTAAAGCGATCGCGAGCGTTGAGTCGACAACCACGTTGGCGGATGAAGCTCAGCTCGACTTCCAAAGGATCTTAGAGTCCAAGGACTTTGTCCCTGGTGGACGTATCCTCGCAGGTGCCGGAGCTCCTGGTGACCTGACTTACTACAACTGCTTCGTGGTTCCGAGCCCGAAAGACAGTCGTAAAGGCATCCTTGAGACGGCTCAACAGCAGTTCGAAATTATGAGTCGCGGTGGTGGTGTTGGAATCAACGTCTCAAGCCTCCGTCCAAAATACGACTATGTAAAGGGTGTCAACGGACGTTCTTCCGGTGCTGTTTCCTGGGCCGATCTATACTCTATTATTACGGGTAAGGTTGAGCAGGGCGGTTCCCGTCGTGGCGCTCTCATGATTATTCTCGACGTCTGGCACCCCGATATCGAGTCGTTCATCACCGCGAAGCACAAGATCGGCAAGCTCGATAACGCCAACATCTCTGTTGGCATGACCGACGACTTTATGGAAGCTGTTGAGTCCGATGGCGACTGGACAACGGTCTTCCCAGATCGCAACGATCCAGAATACGACACACTCTGGACTGGCGATATCAACACTTGGCGCGCCGCAGGCAAGCCTGTCACGAACTATCAAACATACAAAGCCCGCGACCTTTTCAATTCAATCTGTAAAAGCGCTTGGGGCAGCGCCGAGCCTGGTCTCTTCTTCGTCGACCGCTATAACAAAATGGCCAACAGCCACTACTACACAAACATTCGCTGCACCAATCCCTGCGGTGAGCAAGGCCTTCCCGGCTGGGGCGTTTGCAACCTCGGCGCATTGAACCTCGCAAACTATGTCAAAGAGAACGATAACGGCCACTCATTCTGGTCAAATGTCTCCGATGACGACTTCAACCCAGCGATGATCGATCAGCGCCTTGATATCGATCACCTCGCCGAAGTCACTCGCACTGCTGTCCACTTCCTCGACAATGTCATCGACAAGACTCCCTATGTCATGACTGAGAACGAGCGCCAGCAAAAGAGCGAGCGTCGTGTCGGACTTGGTGTTATGGGTATGGCAGAAATGCTCATCCGCGCCGGTATTCGCTACGGCTCTAAGGCCAGCGTCGCCGTGACGGAAAAAGTCTTCGAGACCATTCGCAATGCGTCCTACGAGTCTTCTGTTGAGATCTCAAAGCGTAAAGGTCCCTTCCCAAGGTTTGAGGCCGAGCCCCTTCTCGAGAGTGGATTCGCCAAGCTTCTTCCCGAATATATCCGGGAAGGAATCCGCCAAGACGGCCTGCGGAACGTGACCTTGACGACGATTGCTCCGACAGGCACAACCGGCTCGATGACCTCAACAAGCACAGGGATTGAGCCATACTTCATGTTCCGCTTTGAGCAACGTGGCCACCTTGGAAATAACGTCGTTGAAGAGCCGATTGTGCGTGAATTCCGCGCCGCGACAGGCCATGAGGGCGATCTTCCAGCCCACTTTGTTGTGACCGAAGACCTCGGCCCCGACGAACACCTTGGCATTATGGCCGCCGCTCAACGATTCGTGGACTCTTCGATCTCTAAGACCTGTAACCTCCCCAATGATTACACCGTCGCAGACGTCGAAAGCTTCTATCGTAAGCTCTATGAGACCGGCTGTAAGGGCGGAACTGTCTACCGTGACGGCTCTCGCGACGAGCAATGCCTCGTTAAGATTGACGACGACGCTGACAGCAAAAAGGAAGAAGCACCCGTCGAGGTTAAGCGCGAAGAACCACGTCCAGAAGTGGCTCCTCTCCCCACCGATCCCCGCATGGGCTTGACTCACTCTGTTGTGACTCACCTCGGCCGTGTTCACGTGACACTGAACTTGGATATGGATAAGGATCTTCTCTTCGATGTCTTTATCCGTCTGTCCAAGGCTGGAAGCGATATCGACGCTGATACCGACGCCCTCGGACGTCTCGTTAGCTTGATCCTTCGCCTCAACTCCAATGTGCCCACTAAACGCCGACTCCAATTGGTTATCGGCCAACTTCGCGGGATCGCATCCAGCCAGTCTATCGGCTTCGGTGTGAAGCGAGTTCGCAGTGTGCCAGACGGTGTCGCACTCTGTCTCCAGACCCTTCTTGACAAAGTTGAGAACATCAGAGCCATGCGTAAGCTCGACCAAGACATGGCCCAAGAGGGTGACCTCGCCATGGATGTCGGTAGTCTCCTCGTTCCGGGGTCCATCAAAAAGGCCAATGGAACGAACGGCAAGGCTAATGGCAGCAATGGCAAAGCCAATGGGACCAATGGCAAAGCCAACGGTGCCAACGGCAAGTCGAACGGCAGCGCGAAAGTGACCGTCGTAAATCGCATTAAAAAGCAAGAAAGCTCGGCGAAATCTCGAGGCTTCATACTTATGTGCCCAAGTTGCCAGTGTGCGTCCGCTGTTAAAGCTGATGGATGCTTCAAATGCGTCAGCTGCGGCTACTCAGAGTGCTAGGCCTTCGGGCCTCACTCTCCTAAAACAGCAGTGTCTTCTCCACGCTGAATCAACGACCTAGTCGTTCCTAAGGCGCCCTCAATCCGGGCGTCTTTACTTAATTTTTTCGACGATGACTCAGGGCAAGCACTCAATGTGAGTCACCTTTTTAGAAATCCAGAGAGCTCAGGTTGCCAGATGGATGTGAAACGAAGGAGTTTCCCCCAGGCAAAAGGAATCTAATTGGCTCACTCTCCCTCATGGAGAAGACTGGGGTGAGGGGCTCTTCAGTAAATTCCCCCTCACCTCAATCCTCTCCCCCAGAGGGCGCGAGGAAGTGTTGTCAGCGCTTTTGGATGGCTTTTCATGCACGTGAAAACGCCATGTTCATGGGGAGGCTCGAATTTGCCAGTTGCCCCAATCAATAGGCGAGGAGCGAGGTCACGCCGTGACGCGAAGCAGCCTTTTGATTCGCCAGGGTAAATCGTAGGGACCGCAGGTCCCTCAAACGGATAGAAGATCAGGTCGAAAAAGGAAAGAGCGCCCTTTTTAGGACGCTCTATCTGGCTAAGATCGGGAGTTAGTGTTTTGAATGTTAGTGAGATTGAAGCTCAGCGAAGCCATTCTCAATGACAATGGTTTGGCGCTCTTTCTTCATGGGCTCTCTGGAGACGCGAACTCGTTGAATGACGTTGCTCGATAGCGCGTAGACCTCTTCAAATTTCACCGCTCGCCGTTCGAGGTTGAGCTGTGTCTTCGTGCTTGGGAGACGGCGGCAATCTCTTTGTGCGCCTCGGACGTGGATCTTATCGTCGACGACTTCGATTTCGGCTTTCCGTTGACGATAGGGAGTGTCTGCGCCGCATAGCTCGGGGAAATCCCCGGAGCGCCAGTTGTAGGACAGTTGAATTGATCCAGCTTCTTGCCATTGGCCTTTGTTGAACTTGAAAAGCCGTAGGGTCTCTTCAAAGCCACCGCTGCCGCCGTCGCGTTCGAGTAGAGTGAGGAGAGGAGTTTCTTCACCGTCGAGGTAGAGGAGGTTGACTGGGTCGAGTTCGTCTGCGGCCCAGAGGCAGCGGTCACCACGGAGAGTGAAGAGCTTGCCTTCCGACGATACGGTGATCACGCCCCATTCTTCGTCTTCCACTCCTCTCTGGAAGAAGATGGTGATCCAGCCTTGTTCATGTTTGCAAACGTCGATGCGATCTTCGTCGTCGAAGTGTCCCACAACGCCTTGTTCAATCAGTAACTTCTCGGCGAGGCTCTCCCCTGGGAAGGCGCAGAATTGCTCAAGAATGCTGAGTTTCTTTTGTGGCCCCTTTGATTTTGGAGCCTCTCCCTCTTCCGGACGCAGGTTGGCCTCTGGGACTGGGGCTTCGTCGGGGGTCTTCGACTCCGAGGCATGAAGCAGTGACATTGTGACGCTCGTCGAGCCAGCGCTTGATTGAAGGCGTTCGAAGACTATGTTTCCTATAAGGCACGCTATGGTCATAGCAGCGAGCCAGCGACCAACGTTCATGATTACTTCCTCCCGTGATGGTTTCCCTGTAAAAAGCCAACATTGCTTCCATAAGGTTCATCGGTTTCCCTAGATGCCAAGCTGAAGGCGATAATCTGTCTGAATGACAAAAGCCTCAGTCAAAGGACTGAGGCTCAAAGACAGACGCCAAAATTCGTTCTTCAAAGCTGTTGCCAAAGGTCTTCAGCAGAGTTACGAGCAGGCTTCTGGGCGGGACGTTTGAGCTTCTGTGACTTGCTTGGATTTAAGGTCGTCAAGAGAAGATCTGATAGATGGTCAATGTTCATTGTTGTTTCCTCCTTAACCCTTTCCTTCGTCGAACGGGCTAGCTTAGCTGGAGGAAAAGTTTTGTCTTTTAGCCCGCTTTAATGAGCTTATCAAGCTTGTGATAGAAGGGCATCTTGCTATTTTCGTTCTTGGGCTCGTAGGGACCGGTGAGGTAGGGGACAAACATGGTGCGGCGCAGACTTGGCCATCCGGTTTTGTTTGAACGTGCGACGCGGTGCCAAAGGCGGCCATCATGAATGGTCAAATCGCCGGGCTTGGTCTCGACGGTGATCTCTTTGGGGTCCTCTTTGTGACTGATGAAGTAGGCCTTCTTAAAACACATTGAGAAGAAGCCCTGATTGTGACTTCCAGGGATGAGGCGGAGCCCACCATCTTCCTTGGTGATCTCGTCGAAGTGCATGCCGACATTGAGCATTGGCCCAGGCATACGACCATAAAACAAGTCGCGGAGCCCATCTGTGTGCCAACCCAATTGAGGACGACGGCCGCCTTCGATATTAATGTAGCGGTTAAAGACGAGGCCATCTTTCTCTTCGTCGCCGACCCTGGCTTCATCACCGAAGATCCTTCGGATTGGCTCAAAGCGAGTGTCTCGTAAGAACTCTTTCATCTTATCAGAGAACATGGTGTTGAATGGCTGGCGCTGGACGAGCTTCTTCCCTTCAGGATCGACTCCGACCATAAGGGGAATCCCGTTAATGACCTCGGTTTTCTCGTCAATCCAGCGCTTTGCGAGGCGATCGGTTTCCGAGAGGATCATCCCGACTTCTTCAGAGGACGCGACTTGATCAAAGACGAGGTAACCGTTGACCGCTAGAAAGTTCTTTTGAATGGGTGTTAGCTCATTCTCAAGCTTAAAACGAGTGTCTAGGGGGATCTCTTTGACTTCGTCTATATCCTTCTCGGTCAGACGCTTCACATCCATAACGGTGGCCATATTTGACTCCATGTATCTTCAATCCTCGTCCAAACATGCTTTGAATTCTTACATACAGAACACGGCCCCATTTTACGGATGAGCGTCTGAGAACCCAGCAGTTTTTTCCAGCAATTATGACCTTGAAATCAGTCAGTTAGATGGATGCACTGTAAATGCTTGTATAGATAAACAAGCAAAGGGAACAACTTTTAAAACAATTGTTTGAATTGATTGTTTGAATCGGCCGCAAGTGAAGGTGGATCTGCGCGTCAGCAGAGGAGAAACGAGGAATTTATCAGGCTTCAGTCTCGTCGCCTGGAGGCGGAGTCGCAGGCATTCTTGCGATCTCTTGTTTGAAGCGATTCTTATCGAGAGCTTTAAGGAAGGCCGCGTCGGGGGCAACTTTGCCGGAGCGAACGAGACGGAGGAGGCAGTCATCCATGGTGATCATGTTCTGTCGGGAGCCAGATTGGATGACTTGGTTCAGCTTAGAAATCTGACCTTGGCGAATCGCAGCAGAGACGGCGGCGTTCTTGAGCATGATTTCGTGGGCGGCGCATCGCCCCTTACCATCGGCTGTCCGAAGAAGCTGCTGAGAGACGACGCCGCGAATGGAGGTGCTGAGCATCGAGCGCACTTGGTCTTGCTGATCAATGGGGAAAACGTTGACGATGCGGTCGATAGTCTTCGCCGCTGAGTTGGTGTGAAGGGTTCCAAAAACCAGGACGCCCATCTCCGCAGCGGAGATGGCAAGGGAGATTGTTTCGAGGTCGCGCATCTCGCCGACGAGGATGACATCGGCGTCTTCGCGTCCGGCTGCTCGAAGTCCGCTTCCAAACGATTTTGTGTGGTCGCCGACTTCACGCTGAATGAAAAACGACTTCTTATTGGGATGAACGAATTCGATCGGATCTTCAATGGTGAGGATCTTCCGAGAGAAGTTGTCGTTGATGTGGTTGAGCATCGCAGCGAGGGTCGTTGATTTACCAGAGCCCGTTGGCCCGGTGACTAGCACCAGCCCCATCCTCAACGATGAAAGCTGAGACAGGATATCTGGGGCGCTCAGTTGCTCAAGGGTGAGGATCTTGGTGGGGATAACACGGAAGACGGCACCCATGCCTTGATAAACGCGATAGTAGTTGGCCCGGAAGCGAGCGTCTTCGCCCATTGCATAGGCAAAGTCCATGTCTCCTGTTCGCAAGTACTTGACCCAACGATCTTGAGGGCAAATCTCCTTGAACAGATCAAATATGCTGTCCTTGTCTAGAATATCGAAGCCCGGAATAGGGACGATGTGACCGTGCTCCCGAACTTTGGGATATTGGCCTTCGAGAAGGTGCAAGTCGGAGGCGCCCATGTCGAGCATGGCATCGAAGTATCGATCAATCTTCGCCATAGTCTTCGCTTTCCCCACCCCGTTCGCTCAGGTTTTCTTCTTCTTCCCGCAACATCCGGGCGCGAAAACGATCTTTGTTTTCGGCGTTGTTGAAGGCCACTTTGGCCGAGATTTTTTGTTCTTCGAGGAGGCTCTGGAGAGCCATGTCGAGGGTTCGCATACCTTGTGAACGACCAAGTTGCATAGCGTTGACGAGGTTGGCGACCTTATTTTCGCGAATGATGTTGCCGATAGCCACGCTGTTGAACAACAGCTCGACCGCGGGCACCCGACCTCCTCCAATCGCAGGAACCAATCTTTGACAGACGATGCCGCGCAGAGATTCTGAAATCATGACGCGAATCACATTTTGCTCCGCAGCAGGGAACATGTCGATCAGCTTATCCAACGTTTTCATGCAATTCATGGCATGCATCGAGGCGAAGACCAAGTGCCCCGTCTCAGAAGCGGAGATGGCGAGGCTCGTTGTCTCATAGTCGCGCATATCACCGATGACGATGATGTCTGGATCTTCACGGAGAGCAGCGCGCAGCGCGGCATCGAAGCTTTGAGTGTGAATCCCTAGCTGCCTTTGGCTCACTTGGCATTTCGCTGGGGGGAGCAGGAACTCAATGGGATCTTCGACCGTGATCAAGTGATCCGGGCGATCCTCGTTGACGAGGCGCGCAAGGGCCATCATGGTGGTCGTTTTACCCGCGCCCATAGGACCCGTAAGCAAGACAAGCCCCGTGGCGAACTCGGTGAGTTTGGCGGCGTCTTCAGGAATGCCTAGTTCGGCGAGGTGCAACACTTTCTCTTTGATGAGGCGAAAGGTGACGGCGTTGCCAGTTCGGTGCCGACAAATATTCGTTCGAAAGCGTCCGCCTCCTTCGAAGTCATAGCAATAGTCGTAATCCCCAGTGCAGTTGAAGTAATGGCGTTGATCGACCGTGCAAACATTGTCGATCAGTGTCTCAACGTCTTGAAGGTTGAGGGCCTCACCCATCGACCTGAGAACTCCGTTGACTCTCACTGTGAAAGGCATACCGGGAGCAACATGAACATCACTCGCGTTAAGCTCTCGGGCTTTGTTCAGCAGCATCTGGGCGTGATTTCCCGAATCTGCAGGCGCAGGCTGTCCTTGCCAACCTATTGGGAAGAGAGGTTCGCCGCCAAGCAAG
>JARGOJ010000385.1:7155-7884 GCA_029210225.1 Planctomycetota bacterium | reverse complement strand
GCATACTCTGGCGACTCCCAAAAGCGCAGCAGCCCACTGGAACTACTCCCCGAATCAACTTGCTCAAGCAATGCGTCATCGAGAGCCAAGTTCTCAGCGGCAGTCTTTAATGAATGATCTAAACGGGTCAGAGCACGAAACAAAGGTTCCATCCGAGGCTTTAAATAACAGACATTCACCGCGCCATCAGAGCACGATCTTGGAGTCTTGAAAGAGTGAGGCTTCTACCTCGGTGAGAAAAGCATAAAATCTCCGAGCCTCTAACCTCTATCCTCCCACCAGAGAAAATGATGCCTGTCTACCTCGACTGCGCCGCCACCACGCCGATTCATCCTCAAGTCAAAGCGCTTCTTATTCAATCCCTTGATCCCCAGTTTGGCAATGGCGGCAGCCGCCATGCGTATGGTCTCCGCGCTCGGAAAAACATCGAGAAGGCCCGGGATCAGATCGCTGCGGCCTTAGAGGTCAAGAGAGGTGAGGTCCTCTTCACCAGCGGCGCGACCGAAAGCAACAACATTGCGATTCTCGGACTCGAAGATTGGGGGCGGGAAAGTGGGTGCAAACATCTCATCAGCACTCTTATTGAACACCGCGCGGTCTTAGAGCCCACTTTCGAGTTGACAAAAAAGGGCTTTGAGCGCTGTCTTCTCTCTCCCGACTGCTCCGGCCGGATTTCCATAGAAGCTTTCAGAGAGGCGCTTCGCCCGGATACCGCGCTGGTCTCTGTTA
>JARGOJ010000385.1:0-7145 GCA_029210225.1 Planctomycetota bacterium | reverse complement strand
CGCCGAGATCCTCAAAGATCACAAGGCTTACTTCCACGTCGACGCCGCCCAGGGCTTCGGCAAGGATATCGACGCTCTGAGGCATCCTCGCATCGACCTCATGAGTCTCAGCGGTCATAAGATCCACGCTCCTATGGGGATTGGCGCGCTGATCACGCGGAGGCGTGGTCGGGACCGTCCTCCTCTCTCTCCTCGCTTCTTCGGCGGGGGTCAGGAGCTGGGTGTCCGCCCCGGCACTCTTCCGGCGCCCTTGATCGCCTGCCTTGGCCTCGCTGCCGAGCTTGTCGTGAGTGAGAAAGAGCTTCGTAGGTCGGCCTGCGCGAATTACGAAGAAGAGCTGCTGGCGGGTTTGGCTCCGCTAAAACCAATGATCAACGGCGATCCCAACTTCCGTAAGGCGTCGATTCTAAACATAAGCTTCCCTGGGGTTGATTCCGAGAGTCTTATGGAAGCCTGGAGTGATTTGGTGGCCATATCCAACGGCGCTGCTTGCACCTCACAGTCTTACAGCTGCTCCCACGTGCTTGGGGCCATGGGCCTTGAGGAGGAACGGACCCTCGAAGCGGTCCGGCTTTCTTGGTGTCATCTCACCCCCAAAGCAGACTTTCCCGCTATGATCAGGGCCTTCGAAGAACTAAGGGAGGATATGGGTCATGGCTGAGAGAGAGGAGCGTATTCGCTATAAACGCTCTCGATTCGCGACACGGTTACCAGCGAGCATTTTTTATACCCGGGCTCACTTCTGGATTCGAGAAGTCTCCCCGAACCTTTGGCGGGTCGGCTTCACCAAATTCGCGACTCGGATGTTGGGAGAGCTAGTCGAATTTGAGTTCAAATTAGACGACAGCAAGGCGGTTCGCGTTGGCCACAGTATTGGATGGATAGAGGGTTTCAAGGCCGTTACTGATTTATTTTGTGTGGTCGATGGACTCTTTGAGCGCGGCAACCCTGCCCTCACTGAAGACGTAACCTTGCTCGGCTCTGATCCCTATGGTGCAGGATGGCTTTATGAGGCTCGGGGAAAACCCGAACCCAACACTGTCGACGTCCATACGTATATCGGAATACTCGATGCCACCATCGATAAGATGCTTGAGAGTCAGGGGAAGTCCTAAATTCATGTCTAAAGCCCAATACATCATGCTCGGCGGCTTCCTCGGCGCCGGGAAAACGACGGCGGTGCTCAAATTCGCGGAGTACCTCGATTCCAAAAATCAAAAAGTTGGGCTGATCACCAACGATCAGAGCTTCGGCCTCGTCGATACCACCATGCTTAGCTCTCACGGATTCCCCGTCGAAGAAATCACCGGGGGCTGCTTCTGCTGCCGCTTTACCTCTCTCATTGACGCCGCAGATAAGCTCTCTGAAGACAGCCGCCCCGAGGTCTTCATCGCCGAGCCCGTGGGGAGCTGCACCGACCTCCGAGCCTCCGTCAGTTATCCCCTGCGACGAATCTACGGCGACAACTTCCGGGTGGCGCCCTTAAGCGTTCTGGTCGACCCGATCCGCGCCCTTCGAATTCACGGTGTGGAATCCGGTCCAAAGTTCTCCAAAAAGGTCATTTACGTCTATAAGAAGCAGCTTGAAGAGGCTCACTTCATCGTCATTAATAAGTCGGATTTGATTGACAATGATCGCCTTGAGGCCCTTCAAAAGGCTCTCTCAGAGGCCTACCCAAAGGCGCGACAGTTTGTCATCTCAGCTCGGGAGAACAAAGATCTAGAGCCTTGGTTTGAAGCCATCCTCGCCATCGAAGGCAGCGACGATCACATCCCCGAGATCGACTACGATATCTATGCCGATGGCGAAGCCCTGCTCGGTTGGTTTAACACGACGGTCCAAATCTCCGCCGATGAGCCATTCGATGGAAACGTATGGCTGGAACAATTTGCGGCTGAGCTAAGAGCAAAGCTCGGAGATATCGAAGTCGCTCATATGAAGATGACCATGGCGCCGTTGGAGCTTGCTGGCGACCTCGCCGTCTTGAACCTGGTTCGTAATGATAGCGCCGCCGAGCTGTCGCACACTCTCCAAGATGAGTTAGAGGACGCCGAGCTGATCGTCAATCTTCGCGCAGAGGGAGACCCAGACACCCTAAAAATCGCTGTTTTGTCGAGTTTTGAAAGCCTTAAAGAGCAGACAGGTGTAAAATTCGAGGTCGAGCATATAGAGCACTTCCGCCCGGCTCGCCCCGAACCAACCCACCGCTTTGCTGAACAATAGTCGAAGCCCCAGGGAAAAACCGAAGCGACCGAAAAGAAACCTTCTACGGAAGAAAGCGTTCCTATCACCATGAGCGAGAGCCCAACTATCATCTATTGTCATTGCGCCTACGCCCGGGTCATCCCCGCTGAGGTCAAGAATGACGTGCTAGATACTCTATCCGAGTCGAACCAAGCCTTTGAAGCTGTCTCAGACCTTTGTGAGATGTCCGCTCGCAAAGACCCACGGCTTAAAGAGCTCGCGGCCCACCCTCAGCTCCGCATCGCCGCGTGCTATCCCCGCGCCGTCAAGTGGCTCTTCGCCTCCGGAGACGCCGATCTCGCTGAAGACGCCAAGGTGATTAACATGCGTGAAGACAGCGCCGAGAACATCTGCCAAGCCCTGCTGGAGGCCGAATGAGCGTCTTAACCCACACCAAGCTCCGCATTCTCCTCTTTGAAGGCGAAGGCAGCCTCCCTCTGCAAAACCGCTCCGCCATCCTTCGGGCCTTGCTCGAAAAGGGCTACAACGTCTCCCGGGTCACGACCGGTTCAAGTCCCAATCCTGAAGCCATTCAGGGTCCCATCTTAGTGCTCGGCGCCTTCAAAGACGCGCCCCCCAGCGAGAGCACCGATGACAGCGGCAAGATCAATGTCTACTTCCGCGATATCCAGGGCAAAAACGGCGATGCGATCATCGATCTAGTTGAAGGAACCAGAGACGGCGCCGCCATTCCCAAACCCGGCGGCTGGAAGCCCTGGTTCCCTGTGATTGACTATGATCGCTGCACCGACTGCATGCAATGCTTGAGCTTCTGCCTCTTCGACGTCTACGGAGTCGATGACAAGGGCAGCATCGTGGTGCAGAACCAAGACAACTGCAAGACCGATTGCCCCGCCTGTTCGCGGGTTTGCCCCGACGTCGCCATCATGTTCCCTAAGTACCGTCATGGACCGATGAACGGCGCCGAAGTCAAACCCGAAGATGTCCAGCGGGAAGCCATGAAGATCGATATTTCAGCCCTACTCGGCGGCGATATCTACTCGGCCCTTCGCAATCGCAGCGCAAAGGCACGCTCTCGCTTCTCCAAAGAGCGCGACGACGAGCGCGCCCTAAAAGAACGCAAGAAGTGCCTCAATAAGCTTAAAGACACCTTGGACATTCCGATGGAGGTTCTCGGCGCCTTGCCGTCTTTAGACCAGATCAAACAACGGGCTGAAGAAGCCAAGCTCCGCGCCGAGAAGGCCATCCAAGAGCAAAACAAAGACTCCTAAGCCTGTTTCCTAAACCGAGAAGAGACCTCCATGCTTGCGAAACTCACTAAACGAATGCTTACGGAGCCTGATACACGACTTCTCTGGAAGTTCGTCTACAACTTTGGCATCAAAGGCATGCTCTCGGTCAACAAGTTTAAAAAGCGCATCAAGAAAGGCGAGCACTTCCCCCCTTTCCTCTTCATATCCATTATCAACAGCTGCCAACTGCGCTGCCAAGGCTGTTGGGTCGACGTCGCCGCCCCCAGTAAATACCTGTCTCTCGAAGACATGAACAAGATCATCAACGACGCCAAGAAACACGGCAATTACTTCTTCGGGCTCCTCGGCGGCGAACCCTTCATGCACCCACAACTCATGGAGATCCTCGCAGCCCACCCCGATTGTTACTTCCAAATCTTCACCAACGGCCAACTCATCACCAATGAGGTCGCTAAAAAACTCCGCCGCCTCGGCAACGCCACACCCCTCATCAGCATTGAGGGCTCGGAGATAGTCAGCAATGAACGGCGAGGCCGGGAAGATGTCTTAAACAAAACCCTCGAAGGCCTGGAGAACTGCCGCAAGAACAAGCTCATTACCGGTGTCGCCAGCAGCATTTGCCAAAGCAACTACGAGCTTGTCTCAGAGGACTGGCTTAAGAAGCTGATCTCCCTGGGGGTTCACTACGCCTGGTTCCACACATACCGAGTGGTTGGCCCCGACCCAAGCGCAGACCTGGCTCTCACTCCCGAGCAGGTGCTCAATATTCGCCGCTTCATCGTCAAAATGCGCGCCAAGCTCCCCATCGCCATCGTCGACGCTTACTGGGACGATAAGGGCCAGGCCCTCTGCCCCATGGCCACCGGGGTCAGCCACCACATCAGTCCCTACGGCGACATCGAGCCCTGCCCGATCATTCAATTCGCCACCGAAAATGTGCGAGACAATGACAGCATCTTCGACGCCATGACCAACTCGCCGTTCCTAAAAGATTTCAGGCAAGCCGCCGCCGAAGCGACCCGGGGCTGCGTGGTCCTAGAGCGTCCCGATTTGGTCAAAGAACTTGTCCTGAAACACGGCGCCCGAGATACCACTCAGCGGGGCACTGCGATCGCCGAGTTAGATGCCCTCGAAAGCCGTGGAAGCCAGCATAATCCTGAGTTTCAGGTTCCCGAAGAGCATTGGGTTTACCGCTTCGCTAAAAAACATTGGTTTTTTGGTTTTGGCGCGTATACCTAAAATCTCTCATCTATGTAATACAATCCATGAATACTCCGAGTCACAAAACAGTCACGCTTAGGTAAACCGGTAACAATCGAAAGATCAGGGGATCGCGGCTCATGAAACTCCCAATGGTTAATCTCCCACCCCCAGTGCCCCTTCAGGTGGAGCGGACTCCCCAGAAGAACATCCCTCAATCGAGGGAAGAGCGTGAAGCCGTGAAGCGTTACATTCACGCGCACCTTAGCGAGCACACACTGGTCCCCCCAGTTCCCTTAGAAGAGCTTCGTGGCCACGCCGTGCAAATCATTGAGAAGCACAATCTCAACCCCATCTATGAAGACTACGTCGGGGTCCTTCTCAACAACGAGGTCTGGAGCGAGCAGCTCGCCACCGTCCCCTATAACAAGCGTTTGCTCCTTCTCCCGAAGTGTATGCGGGTCGAAGAGAAATGTCCCGCGCCGTTTGATGAGTTTGGATTGCTCTGTAAAGAGTGTGGCCTCTGTAGCATTCAAGACCTTCAGGTGGAAGCCGAACGCCTCGGCTACGCCTGCCTCGTCGCGGAGGGGTCCGCCCTGGTCATGGCGATGATCCAGACCGGACAGATTCACGCGATTGTGGGTGTCAGCTGCCTCTCTGTTCTCGAGAAAGCCTTCCCCTACACCGAAGCCGCCGCCATCCCCTGCATCGCCATTCCCTTGCTCCAAGACGACTGCAAAGACACCAACGTTGACATTGAGTGGGTCTGGGACGTCATTCACCTCACCAGCGACGACAAGACCCGACGCATGGACTTGGATGGGCTTCGCAAAGACGTCGATAAGTGGTTCGCCAAAGATGCTCTCCACAGCCTGCTAGGCACCAGCGACGAAGACCCCACAACAAAACTCGGAGTCGAATGGCTCGCTCGCGCTGGCAAGCGCTGGCGCCCTTTCCTCGCTGTCTGTTCCTACAAAGCGCTCCAAGCTGATCTTGAAGCGCCGCTCCCCGCCGATATGCAAAAGATCGCCGTCGCCGTGGAGTGCTTCCACAAAGCGTCACTGATTCACGACGATATCGAAGACGACGACGAGCTACGCTACGGCGAGAAGACCATGCACGCCGAGGAAGGTGTCGCCATGGCCCTCAACGTCGGAGATTATCTCCTCGGCGAAGGTTACCGTCTGCTCGCCGAGTGCGATTGCTCCCCCAAGACCATCGCCGAGATGATGAAGGTCGCCGCCCAAGGTCATAGAACACTCTGCCTCGGACAAGGCCAAGAGCTCGCTTGGGCGCAGAACCCTCAAGTTCTTAAATCGCGCCAGGTCCTTGAGATCTTCCGCAAGAAGACCGCCCCGGCTTTCGAGGTCGCCCTGAAAGTGGGTGCTGCCCGCGCCGGAGCAGACGAGACAGTCTTCGAGGTCCTCAGCAAGTACAGCGACGCCCTCGGCATCGCCTATCAGATCCACGACGACCTGGACGACCTCAACGACGCTGAAGCCCCCAATGATATCGCCGCCCTCCGTCCCACACTTCCTCTCGCCATTGCCTACGAGCGCGCTTGGACTGATGAGAAGGAGCTGCTGGGGAAAGCGTGGCAGCGCGCTGATGAGGTCAAAGGACAGTCTGAGAAGATTAAAGAAGTGGTCCTCAGCCTTAAGGTTGAAGAGCGCCTCGAACAACTTCGTGAAGCTTATAAAGAAGAGGCGATCCGTTCGCTTGTCGATTTAGAGCTCGATCATTCCAGCCTGAAAGGGCTGCTCCGCCGGGTCATCGGCAAAATCTTTACTCTTGAGATAAAGGGATGGTGCAGTGAGTTTGAGACTCGAAATGCTGCAAGTAGCCCGCCTCTCCCCGAAATTGCTCGGTGAAGCCACTGAGCTTGTCGCGGATTTCGTCCAAAGCCAATTGAACAGCGACGGTGGATTCAGTGACCGCGCCGGCAAAAGTGATCTCTATTACACCGTATTCGGGATCGAATGCCTCCGCGCCCTCCGTCTAGATCTTCCCCACCCCCGCATTATTCCTTACCTGGAACAATTCGGGGTCGGAGACGATTTAGACTTCGTCCATCGCTGCTGCTTAGCTCGCTGCTGGGCTCACATGCCCGAAGAAAGCCAAGGGCCCCTCGACCGCCCTGGGCTCGCTCGGAACATTGAATTGTTCCGCAGCGCCGACGCCGCGTTCGACACGAAGAAGAACTCAAAGCAAGGCAGCGTCTACGCCACCTTCCTGGCCCTCGGAGCCCTCCAAGACCTTAAACAAGGCGATCTTGATCAGCAAGCCGCCCTCATTCAAACAATTGTCGATCTCAAAGCCAAAGACGGCGGATTCGCCAATCAACTATCCATGCCTATGGGTCTCACTCCTCCCACAACCGCCGCCGTTGCTATCTTTCATCAATTATTGCATCCGGTTGATCCAGCGATTGGGGATTGGCTGTTATCTCGTCATTACCCCGCCGGTGGCTTCTTCGCAACTCCCATG
>JARGOJ010000384.1 GCA_029210225.1 Planctomycetota bacterium | reverse complement strand
TGGAGCTGTGTCGTGATCCGCATGCTCCGTGCCGTCATGATTGTGATCGTGATGTTGGTGATGATGATCGTGTTTTGAATGGGGGTCCGTGTTCGTTGGATCTGGATGGTGATGATGGTGATCCCCATGGTCATGGTCGCCATGGTCGTGACTGTGGACGCCGAGTATGAAAACGCTGGTCGCGTTGACGATGAGGCCTACGACCGCGACGATTAAGGCGCTGTTAAACACTATGGGAATGGGGTTCAAGAGTCTTTCAAACGATTCCCAGGCCATGACCACAGCGAAGCCGGCGAGCAAAAGAGCACCGGTGAAGCCTCCGAGCGAGCTGACCTTGCCAGTCCCAAAGGAGAATCGTTCGTCCCGGGCGTGACGACGAGCATAGACGTATGCAATGACAGAGATTCCCAACGCAAATGCGTGGGAGCCCATGTGTAAGCCGTCGGCGAGCAGGGCCATGGAGCCGTAAACGACTCCTGCTGAAATCTCAATGACCATGAAAACGACGGTCAATAGGGCGACGATGAAAGTGCGGTTTTCACCGGTTGATGCCTTGTCCAGGCCAAAGCTGTGGTCGTGAGAGTGCGTGTTGTTGGCCTTTACATTCATTGAAATCTCTCCAGCGTATCGTCACCAAAATACACGTGTTCGTTAAGCCAGACGAAGAATAGCGCGGAGCGTTCATATTCAATTCTAAGATGCTTGTCTCCGCGTCCACTGTCCGACTATGATACGCGCTTAGGACTCTAGGTTCCCAGCAATCGATTCTAATTTTTGGACGAATTCATGACCACTCTCAGCGCCGCTATTTCAGACATCTTGGACGCGACTATCCAGCTCCGACAACACATTCATGCCTATCCTGAGCCAGGATTCGAAGAAGTCGAGACCCAGGCTCGATTGATCAAAGAGGTTCGCGCTCTTGGCCTAGAGCCTGTTATCTGTGGAAAAACGGGGCTCTATGTCGATCTGGGAGACGGCCAGGGTCCGAAGATTGCTCTCCGAGCGGATATCGACTGCTTGAGAATGACAGAAGGCAATCACCACTTAGCTTACCGATCAAAGAAAGAGGGTCTCGCGCACATGTGCGGCCATGACGGACACACAGCCTCGCTTATGGGCGCTTTGAGCGTCCTCAGCAAGGTTCGTGAGAAGATCAAAGGGACCGTCCGCATCTTCTTTCAACCTGCGGAAGAAGGTCCCGGTGGCGCGCCGCTAATGATCGAAGAGGGCGTCTTGAACGATATCTCGGAAGTCTATGGCATGCACAACTGGCCAGAGGCCCCGTTGGGAGAGCTTCGGACGATCCCTGGGCCTTGTATGGCGACGGTGACGACCATGTCGATGAGTATTCACGGCAAGGGTGGCCACGGCTCCCAACCTCAGGAGTCTATCGATCCTGTTTTAACCGCAGCCCATATCATCACTGCTTTGCAGTCGATCGTTTCGCGAAACATGCACTCTAAAGACGCTGTCGTGATCTCTGTCACGATGGTTCATGGCGGCGAGGCGACCAATGTCATCCCGGATAAAGTCGACCTGGGCGGCACGGTACGGACTCTCAGTGATTCACTCATGGATGACGTCTGTGAACGCATTGAAAAAGTCGCGACCGCCACAGCGGATGCTTTCGGGGCGACGGTCGATATTGAGTTGTTTCGAAAATACCCGGTCCTGGTCAATGATCCAGGGTGCACGGAGACCGTCAAGAGAGTCGGCCGGGAGCACTTTGGCGCTGAGAATGTCAATGAGATAAAGTTACCGATGCTCGGCGCGGAAGACTTTGCCTATTACACCCAAAAAACTCCCGGGTGTTTCTTCTTTCTGGGGGGTGGAGAAGAGGGCCGGAGTAATTCCATGTGCCATTCAACGGACTACGACTTCAACGATGCGCTCCTCGATCCGGCCATTCAGTTTTGGGTTCGCCTCACCGAGGACCGGTTGAAGGTCAAGCTCTTTGATTAAACCTACATAGAGTCTTTGACGAGCTTACTGAAGGCCTTGTCTTCACCGGCGTAGAAGTCCCAGCCTTCGCCATCAGGAGCGTCGAGGCGGCCGCCCTTCATCCGGAGCGTGCCGAGAGTGTCTTTATCACGGAAAAAAGTGATCTTGTATTCTTCGGAGTCGGCTTTGATTTTCGCTTTGATACCAGGGCCTTTTTTGGGAATGGCTCCGAGGACGTGCGCCCAATTTTTAATGATCGCGCTATCAGTGATGGTGACCGACTTGACGTCCTCAGCTGAAAAGTCGGCTTTGGGGGCGAATTTAATGATGATCTTGTTGGTGCCAGGAAAAGAAATGTTCTTGGGGTCGACTTTGACGGCGTCAGATTTTCCTTTTCCCATTTGATCTGGGGGAGTGCAGCCCGGAAGGCAAAGTAGGCTAGTCAGCGTCAGGGCGATGAGGGTTCTCATTGAATGTCCTTTTGTCCGAGGAAGTATTCCTTTTGGACCTTTGCGTGGTGAGATCATTTTAGCATTTCTAAACGGCGTCTTCACTTTTCCCTAGATGACGCGATGGCGACTGGCACTGAGCTTGTTTGCCCGCACCCGTGCCTTGCGGGGAGTGGGCGAATTGGACCTGGAACACCCGCCGATCTGCGCGGGGTGTTCTCAGCGATTGAAATTTTAAGTCCAAATTGCTTTTGGGGAGGTAATTATCTCATTTCCGGCTTAGATAGGGTCCTGTTATACTAGGCTTCGATCTCCAAGTTGCTGTTCATGCTTCGAACAGCAAAGGTAAAGCGTCCTCGGGTGGTGTTGAGTTATGGATTCCAATGATAAATCAGAGAGCTCCCAAGTGAGTGAGGATTCGGCCTCAAGCGCTGGCCATAAGACGCGCAATCCATTCGATTTCAAAAAGAAAAAGAAGATTGATACTAACTCCGACTCAAAGAGCCGCTCTGGTCACAAGACACGCAATCCGTTCGATTTTAAGAAGAAAAAATCTAAGCAGAATACCAGCGACGAAGACTCTGATACCCGCGGGGGGAAGCCTGGGACCGATGATAGTCCTATAATCGGCACTACAGCAACTTCGCAAATTGAAGAGAAGTCAGCAAAACTTAAAAAGCGAAATCCATTTGAGACTAAGGGTACGAGGGGTGACGGGACGCTCGCGACGGCGACCAGTCTTTCGCTTAACAATGTTGACGATGGCACCAATGATGTGAGTCGCTTTCGCTCTCAGGCAGTTCCTTACTTAGGTCAAGATGCTTTTGCGAATACGACCGCCGATACACTTGTGGGATCGAAGGATAAAAAATCTCCGGAGAGTAGAAAAAACAAACGCCTCAGAATCGATGCGATTAAAGAGATCGCCAGTCAACTTACTGAATACGAAATCATCAGTCACATTGACGAAGGCGGCATGGGCATCGTCTTCAAGGCAATGCAGCGGCGTCTAAAGCGCCTGGTTGCCATTAAGCTTCTGAAAACCGGCAAGTTTACTGTGGAGAGTCGGAAACAGCGCTTCCTCTTTGAGGCGGAAGCCTGCGCAGCCCTGAAACACCCGCATATTGTTCAGATTATCGAAGTGGGTGAAGTCTCGGGCAATCCCTATTACGTGATGGACTACGTGAACGGCTTGCCGCTGGATGACTACGTGGCAAAGAACGATTTATCACCGAAGAAGATTACACGAGTCATCGCGCAGGTCGCGGAGGCTGTGCATCACTTTCATAGTCGAGGCATACTTCACCGAGATCTCAAGCCAGACAACATACTGATTGACGAAAACGGCGAACCTAAAATCATTGACTTCGGCGTCGCCAAAGAAATGGCGACCAACAAAGATTCCATGACTCGTGACGGAGCGATTATCGGTACTCCTCACTACATGTCTCCGGAGCAGGCTTTCGGAAAAGTCTTAGAGCTAGATATTCGCGCCGATGTCTATGCCCTCGGCGCCATTCTCTACCGTCTGTTGACCGGACAAACCCCCTATTCATCGGGAACTTTGTCTCTCATCTTGGCGATTCAAACGACCGATCCAACACCTATTCGCTCGGTGGTCTCGACGCTCCCTTGGGAGCTTGCGGCGATTGTCACAAAGGCTATGGAGCGCGAAGTGGATCTCCGCTATCCCACAGCCCTCGCTCTGAAAGAGGATCTTTCGCGCTTTCTCAATCATGAGCCTGTCCTTGCAAAGCGGGCCTCCCATCTCTATCGAATCCAGAAATACGTTCGAAGAAATAAAACGGCTGTGTTAGTTGGGGCGTTGTTGTTTTTCGTCGTTTCATCGTCAATCGCGGTGGCTATCGATCAGCGCTTGACCGCTATTGAGAAGGTCGCTGAATCAAATAAGAAAGAAGCCGCGCTGGCGAAGGACGCGAAGGAGAAGGAGGAAGAAGCGAACAAGGCGTTGAAGCGCGAGCTTATTGCGAAGACAGAGAGCGCCGCGAAGGATCGAAGCTTGCGCTTGGAGTCTGAGAAAAATGAAAGGCTGACTCGGGAGAAAGCGGCCCAGGAGCGATCTTTCGCAGCAGAGAGAGAGAAGCGCGCCATCGAAAAACGTCGCTTGGAAGTAGAGAACGCCAAGAAATTAAAGGCCGCTCAGGAAACCGCCGAGAAACGACAGCTCGAAAACCTACGTAGAGAGGCTTTGGCTCTCCTCGGGCTCCCAAGGGACGACTTGTTAGCCTCCGTCAACAACCTTTCAAAAGCCCTCAATCTCGTTGGAGACAAATTGCCAAAGCTCCAACTGGAGATTGAATCTGCAAAGATGGTCATTGTCCTCAAACTCGCAAAGAATCAAGTCTCAGCGGGTGAGACAAAGTTGGCGAGCTTCTGGCTTGACCAGGGACGAGATCTTGAGCGGGCTCTCGCAATCGACAAGTTCTCAACTGAAATCAATGGAGTCGCAACTAAGATAGAGGAGCTTCGCCGCGGATTAACGATTGTCGCTGAAGCCAAGCGTGCCGTTTCCAAAAAAGACTGGCCGACGGCGCTGGTCCTCCTTAGACAGGCTCGCCAAGCTGGAGCCCTTGAGAAAGATCTCGCCGGCATTCAGGAGCAAGTCGATCAAGGTTGCCAACGAAGCTACGAAGAGCTTTTTGCCGAAGCACGTCGCCTGAATAACGAAAAGAGTTATTCCACGGCCTTCGACAAATGCTCCCAGGCGCTCCCCTTCGCAAAAGACCCTGTACTCATCGTGGCCTTTCGAAATCAAGTGGCCCTGAACCTGGCGAGACAAGCCCAAATTGAATCGAACCGTCTTTCTCTTATTCCTGAGTCCGCTCCCCGAGCTCCTCAGGTGATCCAAGATTGCGCCAAGCGCTTGGCTGGGACGCCCTATGAAGCGAGCCTTCGATTGGAGTACAGTCAGAGACTCAGCTTGCTCACTAACAATCGACTGACCGACTTTCACTACATTCCTGCAGTGCCCGAATTGAAAACGTCCGCGGCTTACATGCAAAGCGTGGAGGTCAGTCAAGCGGCCTTTCGTCGATTTGTTGACGCGCTGGGCTATGACAACGACGAATACTGGGACAAATCCTGTTCCAAGTTGCTCCGCGAAAACTGGAAGAGCCTCCGGAATGGACAGCAACTAAACAAGGACGAAGGAGACTATCCGGTTCGAGGACTCTCATGGTATGAAGCCCGTGCGTTTGCAAAATGGATGTCGAAAGAACTTCAACTCACTGTGAGAATCCCAACGACAAAGGAATGGTTAGCCGCGAATTGGGATTTGGAGAAACAAACGCTTAGAAGCTATCCCTGGGGCGATCGCTTTAAAGATGGCCAAATCGTGTTTGAGCAGAGCGGTCCACTCCAGTCAAAATCAAATAAGCGGGACCGCTCTCCCTTCGGCATCTACGATCTCGCCGGGAACGTCGCAGAGTGGACGACGGATTTCGTGAAAGGTCGTGAAGTGCCAGCGATCAAAGGAGCAGACTTCTTTGGGGACGAGCTGCACACCAAGAAGTTTGCTCAAGTCCGCTCCGCCGCATACCCAGAGGCGGTGCCGGTCAACGCTGTCCGGAATCGTATTGGCTTGCGCTTGGTTGTTGAACCTTAAGGAGCTTTCGAGCTTCCGCTGACCGCCAGGTCCGACTCCACGAGGAAAGCCGAGGGGCTTTGCTTCGTCGACTTGTTGAAGCCTGACGCGGACTCGACTCGCAAGGTGACGTAAGAGACCATCTCTTTTAAGCTGACATAATTGTCCTTGTTTAGATCTCCTTTGCCATCGACTGCCGCGATTAAGTGATGAGTAAAGAGCCCGCGACCGTAACCGGAGGGAACAGTCAAATACTGCCCCGTGCGTTGCCCGGCAAAGACGCTGATTGATTGACGTAGCAATGGATTGAAGAACAACCTTGAGGAGATCTCGACGTCAGGAAAGCCGACATCCAAAAGCACCTTTTTACGGCCGGGGAAGTCTTTTATTCGCTTAGCCAATGCGGCCATACTCAGCCGCCCACCGCCTCGTTCTCCTGCGTTGTGAAAAATGAGTGATTGACCGGACGTTCGTCCCGCAAAGTAAAGATAGACATCGTCTCCTTCCCTCGCCCGTGAGAAGTGCTCCTTCAAGAGCGTGTCAATACGTTCGAGGGTCGCTTCACCATCAAAAATTGATTTGACGTATCTCGGGCCAAATTTCAGGGAGAGACTCTTCGCGAGAGCCTTCGCGCCAGCGCTAAGAGCCTGTTTAGCCGGCCATTTCTCTGACTGCTGATACTCGCCTATTCCCACGACAATCGCTAAGGAACGCCTGGCATCGTTCGCGTAATTCTTATCGCTGGTCGCGCTCTTTAATGATTCTTCGACGCGGCAGCTTATCTTCTGCGCGAGCAAAGACGCAGCGGAGGGAAAGAGCTTCCCCGTGATTCGCTCCCAATTTCCCTTGTT
The DNA here is from genome assembly GCA_029210225.1 of Planctomycetota bacterium. GTDB lineage: Bacteria > Planctomycetota > J058 > J058 > JARGOJ01 > JARGOJ01. Next base: position 1,055 of record JARGOJ010000384.1, on the reverse strand, counting down.
GTTTAAACTGGAGCCGACCACCGCTCCGAGGCCAAACCAACGCCACCCCTTATCGAGTTCGTCAAAGGTGCCAATCGTTGAAACGGTCACGGACTCTTCGACAAGCGCTTGAGGGTTGTCGATCAATCGAACTTTGTAAGTGCCTTGGAGTTCTAACTCGTATCGATCGGTTGGGATGAACCACGCAGGAACCATGCTATATCCCCAGATAAGCATGTTCGGTATCCAAAAGCCATTGTGACTATCGAACCGAGTTTCTAGGCCGGTTATCTCAATTTCAAGGATCAGGTCGGCCCCACTCTCCCAAAACAATTGATCAAGGCTGGTGTCATCTTTACTTGATAGAAGGGATTGAGATGTGACGATTTTGGCCTGCTGAATCTTTTCGTCTAACTGACGCTCTAACAATGATGTCTTGATCGCGCCAGCCTTGTCAAATCCTTCCATGCCTTGCCCGGTGACGGAAATCTTCACGGGAGCGATCGCGAGCTTTATTGGAAGCGGGGCGCTTTGACGAGACCGTTGAATCTCAAAGTCCTTGTCTGAAATCTCCGCGCTTGGAATGGCGGAGCATCCCAATAGCAGACTGGAGAGGGCGATAAGACAGAAAATACGAGTAGGCATTGATTTCTTGTCCTTTGGGACCATTGTTGTTGCTCTATTCCCCAAAGAAGAGTTGGATATCATTACTGCCAGCGCAGATCGCGACAATGTCAGGATCTCCGTCACGATTTACGTCACCTAGGGCCATTTTTACTGGAACACCATTCACCACACTTTGGCTTGCCGATGCTCCAAAATCGAACACCTTCGTGTTTTGGTTTTGATTTTGGTTGATCCGAAGTTGTCCCGAACTGGTACTTCGCACAATGTCTAGATCGCCATCTTTGTCTAAATCAACGAGCTGAATATCAGTTGTTGGACCGGTTCCGCCGCTGAAGTTGATACCCAAGGAAAAGATGCCTGTTCCCTGTCCATTGAGGATAAGTATTCTGGGATTGCTCGACGTTGTCGCGACGACGTCTAATTGACCATCATCATTGATATCTCCGAGG
>JARGOJ010000383.1 GCA_029210225.1 Planctomycetota bacterium | reverse complement strand
CAAGCCTTCCGGAGCGATTGAAGGGCGAGTTTATGGTGCAGACAGAGCGCCATTCGCCGGGGTCACAGTCATCTTGAGACAGCCGGGAAAAGGAGACGATCCGGCCGGTCCCTATGATGAATTGATAGCGAAGAGTGGAGATGACGGAGCTTTTCGCTTTGACCGATTGCCCTCAGGTTTCTATAAAGTGGAGTTCCAGATAAGAAATCGCATTGTTCGCCAGGGAGAGTTTCAAATTGTCCCTGGGAAGACGAGCGTCCTCGATTCGGTGGTTTTACCCGAATCCCAAGATTGATTTCATGGCCTTGATTGTTTGAATGTTTGTCAGTTCAAGGCTTCCAAAGGAAACGTCCATGTTAAGACTCCGTCCTCGAATCCTCTTGCTCACGATGATCCTGGCGACAAGCTCCGTCGCGATCACTGCCTGTAAGAAGCAAGCACCAGGATTGGCGCGCAAGCCCTATCTTCAGAGCATGACCTCCAGTTCCGTGATCATCGCTTGGAAAACGGGGAATAAAGAGACGGGTCAGGTCAATTTTGGCGCGACAAATGCCCTTGGACAGAGCGTCACGGAGTCGAAGAGCCGAGACAATCACCACGTCACTTTGACCGGCCTGAGCCCCGCGACGACTTACTTCTATGAAGTCGGGAACGCGAGCGGCTCCCTCAGCCAGGTTTACCAATTCACAACAGCCCCAGCCAACACTGTTTCAGATTTCACATTCGTGGCCATCGGTGACAGCGGCTCTGGCTCTTCAGAGCAAAAGCGTCTGGCCCAGCGCCTCGAAAACGAGACCTTTGACTTTTGGGTTCACACCGGTGATATCGTCTACGACGCCGGCGCAAAGAAAGACTTCCAGCCAAAGTTCTTCGATCCTTACGAAAACATACTCGCGGAGAAGACCCTCTTTCCCTCCCCAGGGAATCACGATCAATACTTATTTGGCGTCGGCTACAAAGATGCCTTTCACACCCCTGCGAACAATCCAGCAAAGTCAGAGCTTTACTATTCGTTTGAGTGGGGGGATGCCAAGTTCGTCTCGATCAATACGAATGTGACCCCAAGCCTCATGAGCAGCAAGCAGATCGACTGGATTCGCGCCGAGCTGACCTCGAACACCAAGCGCTGGCTCATCGTCTTCTTTCACATTCCCCTCTACTCTTCGGGTTCACATGGCAGCAACAGCACACTTCAGAACCGCCTCGGAGCCCTCTTTGAGACAAGCGGGGTCGACTTAGTGCTGACCGGTCACGATCACCACTACGAGCGCAGCAAGCCTCTCAAAGATCACAACACCGACCCAGCCTATAAAGGTTTGGTTCATATCCTCACAGGGGGTGGTGGGAAGAGCCTGAGAAGCGTTTCTGCGAAGAGTTTTGCGGCCTTTGCCCAGAGCGCTTACCACTACACGAAGCTCCGGGTCAGCAGCACGGCGATTAATGGGGAAGCTATTGATATCGATGGCAATGTCATTGATGCGTTCACCATCCAAAAGTAAGGCTTTTTAAGTCAGCCTTTCAGCAACTAGGATTCACAAGGGAGACTTTGGGATGACGAAGAAAAAATTCGCCGTCGCCTTCGGTCTCTTTTCTTGCATTTTGGGCGGTCTCTTTCACGAGTTGCTGATTCTTAAGGGCGAGAGTCTTATCCTTTTAGTGGCCCCGGAGCAGCAGAGAATGCGGGCGACCGAGCGCCTCGTCGCTCGGCAAAGTGTAGATTCCCTGCCAGGTCTGAGGCGCGCCTTGCAAGACTCGGACTCGGAGATTCAAGAGGCTGCCTGTCACGGATTGATGGAGCTGGGTCACGAACACCCGGAAGCCTTAATCCTGCTCTTTTCCCATGGGCCACTAGAGCGCGACCCCCTCGATGGACGCCTGCGCTTCCCCTTCTTCACCCGTAACGCCATCGCGAGACACCCCGAGGAATCGCAAGGGAGCCTGCTTAAGAGCTTAGAGATTCTCAATGACCGTGATAGGCGCCTCGCCGTTCTAAAGGTGCTTCAGTGGACCGGAGAGGGCCCTGAAGAAGCGCTGTCTTTTGTGAAGACCATCCTCGAAGCTTTGAAAGCGAACGATCCAGAGAGCTACGATCCTTGCTTCGCGCTGCTAAGCCAAGCTCCCTTGCGACGAGCCTTAGCCCTTCACAAGTCTAAGTTCACCGCTTCGTCCTTTGTTGACGCGATGATCAGAGTCTTGAGCGGAGTGGTGCTTAAGGACGATCTCTCTTTGCTCATTGAAAAGCTTGAGTCGTCGAAGCTGTCTGAGGCGCTTGTTGCGGCGCGAATCTTAACAGAAGCGAAAGCCCCCAAATCGGTTCTGCCGTTCCTCCTTCGATCCTTTCGCGGTTATTGCGACACTCCGGGGAGCCAGGATATCGTGGAGGCTCGGCGCACAGATCTGCGTCTCTGTCGTTTTCTAGACTTGCTTGGAAGCATGAGAGCAGCGGCGGAGGACGGGATTCCTGACTTACTCCGTCTTCTAGAGACGAGCAGCGACGACCAGACCGTCGCCGGCAAGGCGGCCCAAACCTTGACCTTGATCGATACCCGGGGTCGCGCCTTAAGCCCGTTAAAAAACAAGCTTCTCCAGCGGCCTATCAACCCGTTTGTCTTTGACGCGATTGAGGCTTACGGCGAGCGCGGTCGAGCGGTCTTCCCCACTCTCATTGAGATTTATCGAGATTCAGGGTCCCGTCAGGATAAGCACCGAATTGTTCAAGTCTTGAGCCGCGCTCCCGTCCTGGAATCCGTGCCGTTCCTCTCTCGGCTTCTTGAGCACGGTAACCGTTATGAACGAGGCCTCGCGAAAGAGGCTTTGGGGCATCTGAAAGCGCTGAAAACGGGGCCAAAACAGCGCGATTAGCTTTCTCATTGATGCCGTCGGATCCACGTTTCTTGGGACATTGGGCTAGAGGGCTTTTTTCCCAGAGGCATCTGGCAAAGAGAGAGGTTGCCCATCGAAGTCCCCGATCATTTGGCGGACTCTGGCAATCTTGATTCCGAGGGTGACGCCTATCTGCTCCAGCATGTCCTGCTCGCCTTGGAGGATCTCACCGTCTGCGGCGGCGACCATGAAGGCCGCCTTCACGACCATTTCGCAGCCGTTGGTGTTGAGCGAGCCGAGCATCTTCCGAAGCAGTCTCCGGCGCTCTCTTGGGTCGTTGAGGTTAACCCGCTCGAGGTCCTCGATGTATTCCCCAAGCTCTTCGCGGCTGAGTTCTCGCTCGGTCAATTGGAGGTAGATACGCTGAATCACCTCTAACTCAGAGTCCTCGATCACCCCATCAGCGAGCATGACCATGACCATGACTCGGGTGATGGCGATCTCAAATTCGGCGAGGGCCTTTTCTCGTTCGGCGTCTGGGTCGTAACAGAGGATGGCTTTTTTGTAGGTGAACTGGCAATGTTGACACTCAATGTATTCGCCGAGGGTGCCCATTGGGATAATGGGAATGAAGTAGAGGGTGAAGAAATTGCGAACCCGAATATGTTTATAGCCCTCTTCTCCCTCGCATTGAGGGCAGTAAAATTGCCCTATTGCCAGAGTTTTGTTGATCCCACGGGACCCCCAAACAATAATAAAATAGAGCATCGACAAGCCTTTCCTCAAGCTCATTCTGCACTGCCAAGCAGCTATGCTTCAAGCTTTCAATTCGCCAATTTTGACACGATCCCACCGTGTCTATACCTTGCTATCCGGCGAATAGGGCGGTCATTGCTCTGTTCTGCGTGCCTACTTAGCGGTCGATTTTTTTATTTCTTCGACGGTTTTCAGAATTTTGGGGATGTCCGCTTGGTAGGCAACATCCTCGGCCCGATCCATGAGCCAGATCTTTCCTTGACTGTCAATCACACAGGTCCCCGGTAACTGTAGCCAATCACTGTCGGTCGCGAAGGTGCGCTTCCAGTTTTGTTTGAAGCCGCCGCCTCGGGCCCGTTTAGCCCCTGTTTTCACAGTCTCAGAGGTAAGATCTGGGTAGCTTGTATAGCCGAGCCCGTAGAGGGCGAAGCTCGTCCGCTCTGGGTCGCCGACGCAGTAGTACCAGCTGCCATATTCCTTACAAACGTCTTTAGCGAAGTCTTGTTCTCCCTGGCCAATAACGATGACCTGGGCTCCAGCTTTCTCGAAGAGTTCTTTTTTGTCTTTCAGCCCACCGAGCTGTTCTTGGCAAAACACTCAGCCAAAGTGACGAAGCCAAATGACGACGAGGGGTCCTTTCTTCCAGAGAGCTGAGAGCGAGCTCTTCTCTGTTTCACTCACTGGAAACTCCCAATCGATCGCTCTGTCTTTGACGACGACGGTGGGCTTGACGTCTGGGCGATAAGCCATGAAGCAGCCCGCCATGAGGAAGATGAGGCCAACGAGGAGTACATACTTCCCCTTCGGTTTTTTGGCGGGAGCTTCCTTTTGGGCTTCGGAAGCGGCTTCCGGAGTCTTTGAGCTTTGATCATCCATAGTGAATTTGACGCTTTCTCAGATTATGAATCGCCACGAAAAAAGGCGGGGTGATCCCGCCCAGTTTCTGATTGCCTGTTCGCCGAGGATCAGCCAACAACTATTTTAAGACTTCCTGTCGAGGGTCAAGGATGGGTTCCCAGCTTAACAGTGAATTCTTTTTCGCCACCTGATCGTTCGATAAGCAGACGAATCGTATCACCAGGCTTCTTCTTACCGAGTAAGGAATTGAACTCCCGGGGGCGGGAGACAGTTTGGCCATCGATCGAGCGAATGATATCACCCGCTTTGAGCTTGGCCTTGGCAGCGGGCGAGGACGCAACCACAGAGCGAATCACAACACCTTTGTCTCCGCGAACAACCATCGCGCCGAAGTAGCCTTTGCTGCTTGGCGTAGGGGTTGGAGTGCGACGACGGGGGAAGGCATTGGCGCGGCCCGACTTATCGAGCTTCACTTTCAGAGTGACCAATTCGTCTCCGCGCTTGACAGTCACAGAGACTGTGGCTCCTGCGGGGAAGGTGCTGATCGCTCCATAGTAACGAGCGGAGTTCTTCACGGGCATTTTCGCGACAGCGACAACGACGTCGCCGTTCTTGAAGCCCGCTGTACCAGCCGTTGTTCCCTTAGAAACGCGAGAGATCAATGCTCCGTTGCCGCCAATGTTTGTGTTGCCAACGCGCATACCGTTGAGGGCTGCGTGAGACACCACGCCACCTTTTTTCAAGGTGGGTAAGAAGCGTTTGATTTGGTTTACGGAGATCGCGTATCCCGCGCCAGAGTTCACTTTCACGCCGTGACGTGTCGTGATGCTGCCGTTGATACCGACCAAGCGGCCCTTGATATCAATCAGGGGTCCACCGGAGTTGCCGGCGTTAATAGGCGTGTCGGTTTGGATTGCATCGCCGTAGTTTCCGCGATAGCGATTGGAGGCTGAGATCAGGCCGAGGGTCACGGTCGGCGTGGAATCCTTGGCGAAGCCCCATGGGTTCCCGAGAGCGATCACCCACTGCCCAACGCGGCATTTATCGGAGTTGCCGAAGGGCACGTATTGAAGGGACTGACCTTTCTTAAGTTTGATCTTGAGAAGGCTAATATCACCCTGAGGGTCGGTTCCAACCATAGTGGCGGAGTAAATCTTGCCGCTTGGCAATTTGATACGCCAGTCTTCGCCAATAGGGCGACTTCCTGCGACGTGATGATTCGTGAGCATGTAACCGTCGGCGGAGATGACGACGCCAGAGCCGCCGCCGATCACAACGAAGCATGGGCTGACGTGCTTCACAGCTTTAATGATGGCTTTTTGAAGCTTGCTAACTTTTTCGGGGAGCTTCTCTGTCGTTTTGTCTTGCGCTCGGGCGGCTGGGGTTAGCAGCAGACTGAAACCAAGAGCGAGAGAGAAGGATAGGATCGTGTTTTTAGTCATGGTCAGATCGCACCTTTCTTGAGGATCTTTGTGCTCTTAATCACTGGCCTTCAGGACGAGCGCCAAGAATGATCGTGATGTCTTTTTGCCAGCCGTCGCGTTCGACGGTCACGAGGATTTTATTGCCAACTGCGAGCTTTCGAATCTCTTCAGCGAGGGTCATGAAGTCGTTGACTTCGACACCATTGAAGATCTTGATCACGTCGCCGTCTTTCATTCCGGCTTTGGCGGCGCCGGTGTTAGGCAGGACCTTGATGATCTTGACGCCTTTGGCGCCTTTCTGCAGCTCCCGGCTCCCTTGAATACCCATGAAGGCGGTCTTGGCTTTGGGGACGTTCTTACCGGCAACAATTGTTGAGTAGACTTTTTTGATTTGGTGAAGAGGCGCGGCGAAGCCAACACCTGAGTTTTGGCCGATCACAGTGCGATTACTGAGACGGGCTGAAATGCCGAGCAAGCGGCCGTGGATGTCAATGACAGCGCCACCGACGTTGCCGTAGTTCATTCGGCATTGCACTTGGAAGGCGTTCTTGCGCTCGCGATTGACGGCGCTGACGATTCCGAAGGTGATGTTCGCGTCTTTGCAGCCTTCGCTACGAGAGACAAGAACGGCGAATTGTCCGGGGACAATCTTCTTCGAGTTTCCGAGTTCAGGGGCTTTTAGGCCGCTGTGATCTTCAACTTTAAGGGCGCAGATATCGAGGTTAGGATCGCGGCCGAGGATTTTCGCGGCGCGTTTTTTACCGTTGGCGCAAACAACCCAAACCTTCTTGATCTTCCCGGAGAGGTTGAATCCAGAGGTCAGAATGGTTCCTTTGTCATCAACGACGACGCCGGTGACCGGTCCAGATGGACGTTTGTAATAGCCTTCGGAGGGGCGGCGGCCGAGGAGTCCAAGGCGACGCTTTTCCATGTCTGAGAGGGGACGATCGCTGGATTTATCACGATCGACGTAGACAAGAACCACCGAGTCGGCCACTTTTGCGGCGGCTTTTTGGACGGTGCTTTGAAGGGACTCCAGCGTTGAGGAATCGTTGTCCTGCGCATAGAGGCCGGTTGAACTGAACAATAGGGCAGCGAAGACAGCGATGCCGCGAGGAAGGAGGTTCCGACTCATGGGTGAGCGTTGTCCTTTCATCAAAAAAGAGCGCGAAGGCTCTTCGACCAAAAAACCGAGGAGAAAAAACGAGAGTGTGCTTCAGAACAAGGCTGAAGCACACTTACGAAGGGAAATCACTTATCAGAGGCGGCGAGAGTCACTGTGACAGTGCGCTTCCAGCCGTCCCGAGAGATCACAACAGTCAACTTGTCGCCAGCATACTTGCCTTTGAGGGCAGCTGCGAAGTCGTCGATAGAGTTGATCTTCTTGCCATTGACGCTGATCATCACATCGCCTTTGGCCATTTTAGTCTTGTCAGCTGGGCTACCAGCTTGAACTTCGTCGACGGTCACTTTACCGTTGGCTTCGTCCAAAGCGACACCAAAGAATCCGCGCTGCTTTGCAGCAGGTTTAGGCTGTGGCCGCTCACCTAAAGTCACAACAACTTTTTTGCCCCAACCGTCGCGAACAACAGTCATGTTGACTTTTGCGCCAGCTTTGAGGCCTTTGAGTTGACCGATAAGATCTTGAGTCGTCTTAATCACCTTGCCGTTGACCTTGACGATCACGTCGCCCTTTTTGAATCCAGCTTTGCGAGCTGCAGAGTCTTTGAGGGTTCCGTCAATCACAGCGCCGGCGCCTTGATCTTCAGAGAGATAAACTCCGAGGAATCCTGGAGCATCACCAGAAGGCTTGACCTCAGGTGCTGGAGTCGGAGCTGCTTCAGGGTTGCTGCTACCAAGAGTCAATTTGACGGTCTTGTTCCAGCCACCGCGAGAAGCGATCATTGTCACGTTTGAGCCAGGCTTGCTCGCAGTGATTTGCTTAATGAGTGTCGCGCCGTTTGGAGTGGCAACACCATTATATTTAAGGATGAGGTCGCCTTTGCGAATGGTCTCCCAGATACTTCAGCAGCGCTTCCGTCTCGAAGCCCTCCCCATCCCGA
>JARGOJ010000382.1 GCA_029210225.1 Planctomycetota bacterium | reverse complement strand
AGCGCCTACACAATCTACAAACAGCTCATCGAGACAGACCCGCCTCCCCCAAGCTCCCTCAACTCCGAGCTTCCCCCCTGGCTTGACCAGCTCTGCCTGGACACCATGACCAGAAACAGCCGGCAGCGACCGACAATGCACGAGGTCTTAGTTCAACTCCAAGAGGGAGCCCCCAAATCCCAACTCGCCAAGACGCTACTCTTCGCGATCTCTGTCTTGGCAATCATTGTTTGCTGCACAGCGGGAATTCAATTCGTGCGTAAAGACACGACCGCACCAACTCGTCCCCAACTCATATTATCCAAGAAGTTCCCGGTCACCCCAAATGATGACAAGACCATTCTCTACACCAAGAACCCGAGTGTCGTTCTCGTGTTTCAATCGGACGAAGAAAATCCAGGGCATCTCATTGCGCGCAATGAAAGGGATAGCAATAAGCCAACGGAGGGTGACTACAAAAAAAATGGACTCTATCGATTGAAAATGCCCTTGTTTCTTGGAAAGAACAGTTTACAGGTCTCGGTCATCGATGCCTCAGGCAACCCCAGTCAACCATGTTCTCTCACTGTCTTCAGAAGCTCGCTCTCCCCAAGGATCACGACGCTCAAACTCCCAGAGAAGCTTCATTACAGAAACAACAACACTCTACGTTTTAGGGTTACAGGAAGACTCAATCAAAGCGGATGTCAAATCTCCTGGAATGGAGTCAGCGCAGAGATGTCTGGCCAGGACTTTGTTCAGGAGCTTGAGTTCAAAGACAAGAACACGAGCCGATTGATTCTTACCTTAAAGGATCCCTATGGGGATTTGTCCTACCAACCATTGCCCATCGCCATTGTCGGTCAGGACCCTCAAGGCCCTCGCACTCACAAGAGTATTTCGAACGCTGTCAATGATGCAATCGATGGATCTCGAATATTCATTCTCCCAGGCAAATACATCAACAATCTAAAGATCAATAAATCCCTAGATATCATAGCAGTTGGAAAGAACACAGAAATCAGTTCAATGCGAGGAGTCACGTTGGAGATATTCGGTGACAACTCCGTTCGAATTCGCGACCTTCAGTTAAGCTCACCGGAGGCAAGTCGTGAAAACCTCATCACACAAAACAGCGGGCATCTCACTCTAGAAGGGTGTACCCTTAAATCTGGACGTCTGGCCACGATCCGCTGTGGATTGGACTTCAAAGGAGGCGAAGGAATAAAAACGAGCCTCACGCTTAAGAGCTGTGTCGTCTTGCGGGGCAGCTATTACGGGATAGTTGCTCAGTCCGCCCTTCTCATCGTTGACAATTGTGAGTTCCGCGACTCTCGAATGCATGGTCTCCCAGAAAATGTCAGCAACGTCGCCGACGACAGGTCTGTGTATTCAAAGCAAGCGAGTTTAATGATTGGCCCGGGAGCCACGCTAAGGCTCAGTGAGTCCAAGTTCAAAATCGTCAAAGATCGCCATATATCTATTACTGGAGGCTATGCCGAGTTAAACAGCTCAACCTTCGCGAAGTCTTATCAGGAAGCCATTTCCTTCGGATGGCAAAGCTCAGGGATAGTCAAGGACGTGATTTGTTCAAACAACACCCAAGAGTCATTGGTCGGAATCAATTGTAAGACGCTCACCATCGAGGATAGCAAGTTCGAGAATGGGAGCATTGGCTACATTGACAGTGAGGTCGGAGACAAGGCTCTAAGCCAATTTCCAGCGCTTGACTTTGCAACCGCGGGAAAGATCACAATAATGAACTGCGTCGTAATAAATAACAATGGCTGGGGTCTCCATATTCGAGAAGAGTCGAGCGCTGTCACCGTCATCCTCGAAGGCTGCAAGATATTCAACAATCGCCGAACAGGTATTCTCCAAAGGAGCGGACAACTGATATTGCGAAAAACAATGGTCGCAAACAACAAGGGTCATGGGTTACATGTCAGTGCGGCCCAGGCCTTCTGTCAGGACAGTGAATTCAGGAAGAACGCCTTAGATGGAATTCACGCGGCCGATAAGGGTGAGATCAAATTGCAAAGAGTGACATCCCTAGACAACATTCAGGATCAGGCTTCTCAAGACGAAAGCTCCAGCATAAAGGTACTCCCTCAATGACCTGGAATGACGCTCAGAAAGCTTGGCTCGTCAGCCAAGGTCACATCGCTGCAGCGGTCCTTGAACAAGCCATCTTGGGTATCCCTGCTCATTCAGACAGCGACCTCTGCGAGATCTTAGTCGAAAAAGGCATGCTCACTGCAGAGCAGGCGCATTATGTTCGCCATCAAGTCAACGCCGAGCAAAGTCAGCCAATGAGCCCCAACAGTGAGGTCGTTGAACGAGTTAGTTCTTCAGAAGAGGCCACGACGACTTCTGCAGTGATTCCGGGGTACCAAATCTTGCACAAAATTGGTCACGGTGGAATGGGCGTCGTCTATAAAGGGATTCAAGAGGCGACTGGAGCCGAGGTCGTCATGAAGACGCTTCTGAAAGACAGGATGAGCTGGGAAGGAGCCGTGCGATTCGAGCGGGAGGCGCAAGTTCTCGCGCAATTCTCTCACGGGAACATCGTCCCTATTCGGGAATTCGGAAAGCACCAAGAAAGTCCCTTTATTGTCATGGGCTTTATTCCGGGTCGAGATTTAGGGCAGGTCATGCGAGCCAGCTTTAAGAGTGAACCCTTAAGCCTCAGCTGGATCTTAGCCAAGTTCAAAAGCCTCGCAAAAGCGCTCGCCGTCTGTCATGAGAAAGGAATCGTTCATCGCGATCTAAAGCCCTCAAACATCATGATTGAGGAAGAAACGGAGCGCCCCGTCATCATCGACTTCGGGCTCGCCGCTGTCACCGAGGGTCTCGACGGGCAAAGCCTCGCTGAGTTGACAAAGACAGGTGCCATGATTGGCACTCCAGCCTTTATGGCTCCCGAACAATTCGATAATAAGAGCGCAGAGAAGATCAGTGACAAGGCGGATGTTTGGGGCCTCGGCGCGACACTTTTTTTCTGCCTCACTGGCCAGCCCCCGTTTGTCGGTGACACCCCCTTCGCCATTTACAAAAAGATAATCGACGAGCAAGCGCCACTGCCCAGCACTTTCAACAAAGACCTGCCCCCTTGGATCGACACACTCTGTCAAGAAATGCTAAGCAGACAGGCCGAGCAGCGCCCAAGTATGGCTCAGGTTTCCGCCGCCCTCGAGAACTCACAGTGGTCAGCCAAGAAACCAATCACGATCTGCGTGGTCACCCTCGCCATCTTAGCTGTCGTGCTCGTGGGGCTATGGATCTACTCAACAAACGAGGATGGGACGCGTCCCACCACGCCCGAGTGGACTCCGGAGGAACACATCCTTCATAGCAAAGACCTCAATGACCAAACAAATGTATTCACAAGGGAGGCCGAACTATCGCTGACATTTCGATCTCAAGATGAGAACCCAGGTCAGCTTGTTGCCTTGAATACTGTCACCAAAGAAAAGGCGCGTGGTCAATTACAAAATGGCAACAGTTACCGAATCTCCTTCACTCTTAAAACTGGAAGAAATCAGTTTATCGTCAAGGCTATTGACCGCTTTAAGAATGTTAGTAAAGCGAAGGTTATTTCGAGTGTTAGAGATGTTCAAGCCCCGAAAATAATAGATTGGTCTCTCCCTGAAAAAATTGGCCTTAAATCCCTCGCTGGCCCTCTTCAATTCAAAGTCTCTGGGACGCTCAACGAGGACGGCTGCAAGGTCTTCTTTGGTTCAAAAGAGGCGCGTGTGAAGGGCCGAACGTTCAGCCTAAATATCACTCTCAAAGAATCTCAACCAACGTTGAATTTGACAATTCAGGACCGGGTCAGAAATTCAACTGTTGTACCAATTCCAGTTTGCATCGTGAGTATTAAAGAAGGGACTATTCACACTCACAAGACCATTAGATCTGCCTTACGTAAAGCTCCGGAGGCGCGCCGTATATTTGTTCGTCCGGGTAAATACCGAGACTCCTTGCGGCTCTCCAAGAGCATCGACATCTTCGCTACGGAAAGCCCCCCAGCCGTGATCATTGCACCGAGTCGCGGGTCAGCCATCGAAATCGACCCGCTCGCACAAAGCTCTCGAATTCATTTGCGCGGCATTCAATTGAAGCTTCCCGATTCGAGCAAGGACTATCTATTGAAAGTGGTCACCGGTTCACTCACCCTGCAAAATTGCATACTCAGGTCTGGCAGGGGTGGAATCGGTCAGTGTCTTGGAGTCGCAAAAAAGAAGGCGACATGGCCCACGCTCACTCTTAACGGCTGCACCATCCAACGACGCGGACCTCAGGGAGTGGTCGCCGAATACTCAAAGGTATTTATCAAAGATTGTCAATTTTTCGACGAGCAAGAATCGACTATATCTCAAGCCCCTGAGACGACCAAAAACCTCAACTCAGTCCAATCTCACGGTGCCTTCCTACAGATCGGTCGCGAGGCAAAGCTCGCCGTCGATAAGAGCGTCTCACACCCGGTCAAGGATAGGCATATCTTTGTTGTTCATGGGACTGTCACACTTAGAGATTCCAAGTTCGAGAGGGCCGTTCGAGAGGCCTTTATCTTTGGAGTCAACTCCCGAATAGAACTTCTCCGAGTCCGCTCCTCTGCAAACAACGGTGAGTGTGTTGTCGCCAGGCGTTGCCAAAGCCTCCTTATTGAACAGTGTGAATTCAAAAATGGTGGATCTGGGAACATCATGAATGTCGGTCAAAACAAAAAATTATCAGCCCCGAATCCCGCTCCGGCAATCAAACTAGAAGAGGTTTTGAAAACGGTCGTCCGTGATTCCAAAATAATGAACTACAAAGGAGGAGCCATCGTTATGCAGGGAAAGAAAGGGATGACGCTGCTTCTCGACAATTGTCAATTCACGAATAGCAGCAGAACTGGAATACGAGTGTATGACTCCAACGTGACCATGACGAACTGCATAGTCAGCCAATCTAAAGGAAACGGAGTTCTTGTGTGTAGCGCCCGTGCTTCCATCACTGGAGGTCAAATTTCTAAGCACGAAGAATTTGGAGTTCGATCGGTTCGTGGAAGCATCACAAAGCTCTCGGATGTTCGTATGAACGGGAACCTCAGAGGCAATACCTACAAAGACAACTCTTCAACGATTCAGAAATAACGCGCTTTCCGTGATTGATGATTAAAAAATGGGACAAAAGGTCTAAAATGAAGCGCTCGCCGTCACTCTTTTGTGCCAAATATGAAGGCTATTAAGTCAACCATTGAGCCGTGAAGCCGCCGAAAACATCTGCCGCGAGCCCATCCTCGGACACAGCATGGAACTCGCCCTGCAAGACCCTGACAGCCATGGGTTAGGGACGCTCAATGCCCGGCTGGCTCTCTTCCAAAAAATCGTCAAGATCATCGTTCGCGCCCACGAACAAAACCGCTTCCACGGCAAGCTCAGCCCCGCCTCCGTCTTTTTAGGACAATTTGGCGAGCTATTGATCCAAGATTGGCCCAGCCAACAAGATTCCAAGCCTCCAAGCGAGTCGCAACGGGCCGAAAAGGCGCTCCAAGACATCGCTGGCGAGCTGACCGTATCCTCCGCCTATCTCGCCCCGGAACGTGTCCGCGATCCCCTCGCCGAATTGACCGGAGGCGCTGACGTCTACGCCCTTGGAGCCCTCCTCTACACAATATTGACCCTGAAGAGCCCCGTAGAAAGCCAGGACCTCGTCGAAATCCGCCAACAGATCCTGCGCCATGACATTGTTCCACCCTCAAAGCGAAGCCCCGAGCGAGACATCCCCTTTCCCCTCGAAGCCATGACAGTCAAGGCCCTCGCCTTTGATCCTGACAAGCGACAAAGCTCTCCCCGTGAATTCCTGAGCCAGCTTGATGAGTGTATGGGGCTTGGGGTCAACTCCCTCAATAACGACGAACAAGACGGCTTCCAAAGCGCCATCGCCCGCCCTCTCTTCCTCACCGCCAGCTTTGCCTTGCTCATTCTCATTGGCCTGACCAGCTTCTTCCTTTATGGCGCAGCGCAAAGTAACCGTGAAGCCGAGAACGCAACACAAGCAGCGAAGAAACAATTAGCCCAGGCTTCCGAGCGTGAATACCTCGCGAACCTGCGACTTAAGCAAGTCGAGCGCTCGGAGCAAATCGCCGCCAAAGCCCTACAAGACTCCCGGGACAAAGAAGACGCGTGCATTGCCCTCGTCGACAAAGCCCAAAAAGAACGACGCCTCGCCGAGCAACGCTTAGAGGCGGCCAATCGAGTTCTCAGTCAGGCAAAGACGGTGCGGGAGAAGAGCCAAGAACAGATTCTCAACGCTCAACGAGAGCGCGCAAACGCAATCAATGCCCTGGCTGACGCCAAGCGCAAACTCGCCCAGAACCTCGTCCTCCAAGGTCGTATCCTCGCCCAGAGCCAACGCTGGGACGAAGCGAGGCGCGCCTATAAGCGGGGGCGTGATTCACTTAAATCCCTTGAAAAGTCAGCGCTCCCAGCCGATCTTGGTCTTTGGCTCGCCGACTATCAAGCGCCCCTCCCCCTGCTGAAGATCCCGCATCCGAAACATCGGGCCATTCAAGGTTCTCGAGCCCTCGTTGAGGCAAGCTCCAACGGTCGAGTCGCGGTCACTGGAGGCTTCGATAATCACCTCTATCTCTGGGACCTCGACACCGGCGTTCTAAAGCACCAATTCAAAGACGCACACCGCTCACCGACCCTTAATTTGGCGATTTCACCCACGCGCCCTCTTGCCCTGAGCGCTTGTAAGAATGGAGGGATTAAGGTTTGGAACTTAAAAACAAAGACTCCCGCACGCTCATTGAAAGGACACAAAACAAGAGTCACGAGCCTAGCCTTTGACCCCGGCGGTATCCTCGCCATTTCAGGGAGCTTGGACGGACAAGTCAATCTTTGGAACACTGAATCCGGCGCATTGATTCACAGTTTCCCAGGCCACAAAGGTCCTCTTTTAGGAGTCGCCATCTCTCCCGATGGTCAGACCATCGCTGCTGTTGGCTCTAAAGGTCAACTCTGCATTTGGGATGTCACATCGACAGAGTTGCTCGGCGAGCTTGCAAGCTCACAAAAAAAGCTCTCAATGGTCGGCTTCTCCCCCAATAAAGAGCTGATCTTTATTGCCAGCGCGGAACGCATTGACATTTGGAATTTGCGCCAACGATCTCTCATTCGAAGCTTCACAGGTCATCGTGGAGCGATTCTCAAAGTCAGCTTCTCACCCAACGGACGCCAACTGTATTCGTGCGCCGAAGACCGCAACTTGAAAATATGGAACATTGCAGACGGCCGGCTAGTTCAATCATTGCACAGCGACACCCGGGCCTTCACCGACTTTTCCATCTGTGAACAGGGCCGCGTCGTGCTCTGCGCTGACGCAGAGAAAATCTACCTTTGGGATCGACAGAGCGCCCAGTCGGAGCTTCGTTCATTTGAAGGACACTCGCAAGGAATTAGCAGCGTCGATTTAAGCAGCGACGGTCATTTAATCTTGACTGCTAGCCTCGACAAAGGAGTCCGGCTCTGGGATACGGCCACTGGAAAGTCATTGCTAACCCTCGGTGACCATAAGGATGCCATCACTCGCGTTCAATTTTCTCCAAAAGGCACTCGCTGCGCCACAGCCGACCGCGCTGGGACAATATTACTTTGGGATTTAGCGAGCGGTCGCCTCATTCGGCGCTTTCCCAAACAAGACAAGCTCATTTCGAGCCTTGCCTTCACTCCGGATGGCAATCAATTAATCTTCGGCAGTCAAAATCAATTAACGCTCTGGGCCATCAATAACTCCGACACCCCCAGCTGGACTTTACGCTGGGCCCATAAAGGATTCATTCGCGACCTTGTATTTTCGCCCGATGGTCAAACCGCCTACTCCGCCGGAGAAGATGGCTTTACCCGCTCTTGGAATGTCGAAACAGGGCGCTCTATCAACGCAAGTCAATTCAGCTCCAATGCCCTCTCCTCACTCAG
>JARGOJ010000381.1 GCA_029210225.1 Planctomycetota bacterium | reverse complement strand
TAGAGCTTGTCCCCCAGGGAACCGCTATTCCTATCGAAGTGTCCAGACAGGTTGGAGTCACCGGGCCAGGGCTTGTCGCCGGCGGTGTCTTGCCCCGCAGAGGCCAGGACATTGAGTTAACTCTCCTTGGCGGCGATGCCCACGACCCCAGAGACTGCGAGATCCTCGCAGAGCTCACGGTTCACGACCCCAATGAGATTCGAAGTCAACTACAGATCGACGTCCGCTTCGGCGACAATGACGGCGCGTTTATTATCGATGTGATCGACCCCGTCAATTCCAACCTGCTGCTCAGCCAAGAGGTTCACAGCCACCACCGCAAAGGACTCATGAGTGAGGCTTTGATGGAACGTTGGCGCAAGGATCTTCGCACTCTTGCCGATAAAGGGCCTATGACCCTCGAAGAGCTGTGAGGGTCCGTCCCTTTTCTCCCCTATCCCTCGCTGTCTCCGAAGGTCTTTCGCCATGAAAGTCGCGTTTTTCGCCAAGAGCCACAAACGAAGCAACATCACCACCCATATCGTTCGTGGGCTGGAAGCGCTCGGCCATGAAGTCTTGTGGATCAACCGTCACAAGCTCAAGCGCTTCATGGGAAAGAGCATCGCCCGGTGGTGGATCCGTAAACGAATCGAGAGCTTCTCCCCCGCCTTGATACTGATCTTCACAAGAGATATGGAGCTACCCATGCTCCGAGAGCTCTCCCAAAAATACAAGACAGCCCAGTTCTACGACGATTGCAATGTCCCGCTCCGAGACGAAGTCGTCGAATACGGCCAAGCCGTCGGTCACTTCTTCATCACAGCGCGAGGCCAGGTCAGCAGCTATGAAGAGCGTGGGGTCAAACCCATTTCCTATGTCACCGGTGGCTGCGATAGCATCGATCACCACCGCGTCGAGCCCCAAGAAGCCTTCAAGTCGGAGGTCGCATTCATTGGCAGCCCCGGCCCAAAAGGATCCAAGGGACAAAAGGACCGCGTCGAACTCATGAAGCGCCTAGCCGCGGAATTCGACCTAAAAGTCTATGGACGAGGTTGGCAGGAACATGGCATAGAAGTCGCCCGGGAATCCGTCTATCCCGAACAGTACCGCATCATATGCGCCAGCTCCAAGGTCATGATAGGCCTCGACTCTCAGGACGATGTCGATCTCTACTTCTCCAACCGAACCTGGATCACCATGGGCTGCGGAGGCCTGCTCGCAACACGGTACATCCCCAAGCTCGAAGAGATCCTAGAGTTCGGTAAGCAGGTCTATTGGTGGAAGGACTTTGACGAGTGCCTTGACGTCACACGCAAAGCCGTCAACGACGCCGAGAAGAGCAAGCAAATGCGCGACGAAGCCTTCGCCTACGCCCATAAAGAATATAGCTACACCCGCATGGTCGAGCGTATGCTCGCCGCCATCGAAGAAAAAGGCGCCTGACAATCCAATCGGGCAGACACAAAAAAGGGCGGACACAGGCTCACGCCCCTACATGGCCATTCATATAACCTAGAGCCCGTAGCATTGCGCTGGACCCGTAGGGGCAGTGGTTCGGCAATCCGACCCTGTGTCTGCCCTGGATTTGTTGTTTGCCCGGGATTTGATGTTCGCCCTGGATTTGTTGTCTCCCCTGGATTTGTTGTTTGCCCTGGATTTATCCCCCGGTGCAATTAGAGTTGGCCGTTCTTCTTTATCTCGGCGATCCAGCCCCGAACCTGGGCGTTGTTGGCTGCTCTGGGCGCTAATTTCAAATACATCTGAAAGTCTCGGACAGCGGCTTTTGAGTTCTTCAAATAGACCTGGGTGTTTCCTCGGTCGAGAAAAGCTTGAGCGTTGTCTGGAGCGAGGTTGATGGCTTGGTCAAATTCGACAATCGCCGCGTTCATATGACCGAGTTCAGTGAGGACATTTCCTCGGAGATGATAAGCCTGAGGGAAGTTGGCTTGGTGGCCGAGAATGTCATCGAGGATGCTTCGTGACTTCTGGTATTGACCCATTTGATAAAGCGCTAAGGCCTTTTCATATTGGGCCCAAGGCGCCTCTGCGGGTCTGTGAAAGGCGCCACCGACATGGCCGGAGAGACCAGACATATCCGCCGTCCCAGCCATAGCGATGAAGCCCGCGCCGAAGGCCAGGCACGTTAAGCCAAGGGTGCTGGCGAACAGGTTGATTTTGCGTCGCTTGTTTTGAGGTTCTTCCGGATTGATAAAGACATCTTGGCGGGGAACCGTGACTTTCACCGACTCCGACTGAGTCTCTTCGACTTCGCTGCCGACCTCCATGCCAGCCCGAAAGCCGGCAGAGTTCTTCCGCTCACTGAGCCAGCGAAGCAAATGGGCGCCGTCACTGAGGCGGCGCGATCGAGGCGCGTAGCAATGATCGAACAGGGCATCGATCCACGGCGGCAAGTCTGCGTCGCGGTCACTTGGTCGTTCGCCTCCCTCGGGGATAGAGCCTGTCGCCATTTCAAAGAGGAGAATTCCGACGGTGTAGATGTCGGAGTGAATGCCCACTTCTCGACCGTGATGTTGCTCTGGAGCAAGGTAAGCTGTGTTCTGGCTCTCTTCACGACGGAGCTCTAGAATCTCGAAGTGAGAATCAAGCCAGATATTTTTTGGGCAGAGGTAGAGGTGTGCGAGTTTTTGCTCGTGCTCTCTCTGGAGAGTTTGGGCAAGTTGAGTGACGATCGCCATGATCGCTTCGCACTCTAGTGGTCCAGCCTCTAAAATGGTCTTCAGTGATTGAAGGTTGGGTGACCTCTCCATAATGCTCTGCCTCGTCTTTGTCAGAATTCGCACGTAAAAGCATCCTCTCGGACGCAGGGCTTTTCATCGAAGTTCCAAGTCATTGACAATTATTTCAAAGATTTGCGAAAAGGTCTCAATCCTTACTTACTCAGGCCCTGGATTTTCAGATAGGTGTTGATCTCTCCGCGAGGAAACTCCGAGAGAAAACGCTTATAACCCCGAGTTCGAGCTTCTTTTTCGAACTCCTCTTTTTGCATTGTGACTTTAATGCTTGAGAGGCCTCTTCGGCGAACTTCCTTCAGCAAGCTCTCATCGTCAGCCCGGGTCAAACAGCTGATTTTTCGATGCTGCACTTCCCGAACAACGTGTTCATCACTCTCTTCGGAGGTTCGATATAGGAACTCCGGGCGCCCGGTTGACAGGCGGAGACGATCGATGATCTCTTCGTCCGAATAATCCTTATCGAGCATGAATTGGTGAAACTCAATGAGTTGCTCAGCGAGTTTGTGCGCTTTTTCAGCTGGAGTCATAATTCAACCTTTTGGGGTCCAGTGGCGAATACCGCTGTAAACCGTGGAGCCTTTTTTATGCTGGGTTCGCAACCGTGTCCAGTGAAAACGCCATAAGCGATTGCGTCGTTGGTGCCAACGAACATCAGCCTCCCAAATGTAATTGGGATAGAGCGTCTTCAAGCCATGAAGACCATCTTCGTGGAAATATTCGAGAAAGCTAGTGCCTTCTCCATTTTCTCGGCGAAACTCTTGGCGAAAAATTGCCCAGCGCTGAGGCGTCTCCACAATGTCTCCTTGAAAGACATGAATCGCCGACTCAGAGAAGCCAATCGCATAGTTCAAGCCATCGATGACCACTTCGACGTTGCATTGAAACTTGACTGGCCGCCAAGGCCTCTCAACAAACGCCAGGACAAGGATCGCCTCCAAATCCAACCGATCGAGCGCCAAAGCACAAAGAATACCCAAGTCTGCACAGGGCGACGAAAAGTTAATCTCTCCACTGCCCTCAATGCTCTCAATGCTTCGCTGGCAATAGTCCGCCGTGACCCTCTCTGGAGCCCATAGGACTCGATAGGTCTCCTTGTTGATCTTATCGAGACTCTCAGCCAAAATTTGCGGGACGTCGCTTCTCATAGCTTAGCCTGGCCTTCTATGCATGAGCTTCAAGTTCACCCAGCTCTCATGACTTGGCCCCTTCGAAGCACCCAAGCCTGGCCAATACGTCACCCCCAACAGCACTGTCCCCAAAATTTTTCCAAGACCCCGAAGAAATAAAACTCCTCTTCCCAAGGCGCGCCCTTCCGCTGCGACAAACTCTAACTGAAGCAGCTCTATCCCAGGACTCGACTGAAAAAGCGGCACGAGAATCAACTCAAAGACTAGCCAAGCAACGAATAGAGCCCCGAGTGAGCCCCCGACCAAAATCCATGCGACCAGACACATCAAAGCGCCATCAATCAGAGCCGCCAAGGCGCGAGTCAGCCACCCCGCCTGAATTTGCCCAGGACGCACAAGCTCCCTCTCGCGCTGCTCCAAACACTGAGCGCTCAGCTCCGCTTCAAGCTCGTCGAGGGAGCTAAACAGCCTTCCCTCTGAGAGACCAAGGCAGCGATCGAGAAAGTCTGAGAGTCCCTGACTGTAAAGCCCGGGCTTCACATCGCAGAGCGTCTCCACCCCATTGGGAAACTCCCCCGAGAGTTCTTGAAAAAGCCAGATTCCAAAGAAAGTCACCCGCTGGCTTTCTGGCTTTGGAATGTCTTGGTCAGGGGCCGTTGCAGGTCGAAAAAGGGACGGGGCATTATCTTGAGTGAAGTCTCCCATTTCAGGGATATCGCCCGGCCCAAAGCTTTGCGATCTGAGCTTTTGGATGAGTTGCTTCAAAGTCTCTTGAGAAACAGTCATGATCCCCGAGCCTTAGGCACCTGCGCTTTGTATTTTGAGGATGGCATCGGCCATGATGCGCCAGGTCTCATCGTCTTCATCGTCGAGGCGCTGTTTTAGCACCGGGATGGCGGTCCTGGACGGCTTGCCGATGAGCATCAGCGCTTTCGCCGCAGCGTTTTGAATGTCGCAGTCATCGTCTTGGAGCTGCGCCGTTAAGGCTGGAACCGCCCGCTTTGCTTTTGCCCCAAGCTTTCCCAGACACCGAATGATATCTCGCTGGGCTTCCCAATCTTCAGTTTGGTTGAGAAAACGAATCAACGCGCTAAAGGCCTCTTCATGCTCTTCGCTAAAAAGACCGAGGGCCTCTATTGCAGCGCGGCAAACGTCGGTGTCATCGTCATCTAAGGCCCGAATCAAGCCAGGAATCACTTCTTTAGAGAGCGGACCGAGTTGCCCGAGGGTCTTGGCGGCCGCCACTTGAAGCTCCCAATCATGATCTTCGAGGGCATCCAACAAGGAGGGAATCGCACCCTCAGCCCCGACTCCCCAAGCTCCCAAAGCGAGGGCGGCGGCGATGCGGGCCTCCCCCTCGAAGTCGTATTCGTTTTCGAGGAGAAGTACGAGGACCCGGAGACCGGCTGGGGAGTGTCCGTCGACAATTTGAAGGGCCTCAATTAATGCGGTTTCGACGTGGATGCCCTGTTCGTCAAATTCGAACTCGTGCTCTTCGCTGTTGGCGAGCCGGCGCTCTAAAACCTTCACCAATGGATCGGCGGCGACGCAAGCGAGAGGCCCAATACGCTTGAAGGCAACGGCCGCGAGCAGGACGTTTTTCCAACTGTGACTGGAGAGTTGTTGAATCCATTCGTTGAGGGTCTTGCCAAAGAAGTCTCGGCCCATACGCTCATAGAGTCGAGAGAGCTGAATCAGCATCTCTCGGTTTACCGGATCTCCTTCAAGCTGACGTTCGAGAGCCCGAATGTTTTCATCCACGGTGATTGATCCCCGGTCTTCGTATTCTTAGTGCGGGACCTTGTATAGCTTGGGCTTTAGAGCAGGCGCCGTTCGATGTAATCCATGGCGTCGTAATTGTAATAACCGGCAATCCCAAAAATGATGACCAGAAAGATGATCCCCATTAACCCGGGGATGACCATGGTCATAAGGAGTGGCCAGGCCAAAGCCGTGTCAATGATTGTGAAGGTCGTGAGCAGCACCATATTCCACTCGTTTTTCTTACGACGAATGACGGCGCGACAAAGGTTGATAAGCAACCAAGGTTGAAGGCAGACCACAATGATCCAAAGAAGAAAGCGTGAGATGAAGCCGAAGCTGTCGAGCTTATGGGTCAGATAAAGCAGATTCCATGCGCTCTCAATACCATTGCTTGCAGACACTTCCTCCTCTTTCAACTCCTTCCCCGTATCAAGGTTGAAGAAGCGCGCAGTAAGGATGACCTTGGCCCCCAAAGCATCCTCATTGGGCCCCTGATCGAAGACTCCTTCAATAATCAACACACCATCGAGGTTCATTCCTGCGGTACCTAGGACCTTCGCGGCTTTTTTGGCCTGCTCTAAAGTCTTAGGTGGCTCTTCCTCCACGATGCCGATTTTTTGGATGAATTGACCCCAGAGCGGCCCGTCTTCGAGCTTGTCTCGGATGTCATTCCAGTCTTTCATGGTGTATTTGCGAACGGCCGCCACTTCGTTGGTGAGAATATCTTTAAGCCGTGTATCTTCGTCTCGACCGCCGACGATGGGGACCACCAAGACGTCTTCGAAGCCTTGAATTCGAGGGAGTTTTTGAGCGAGTTCTTTAGCGGTCTTGATCGACAGCTCTTTCATCACCGCGTTGAGCTCACGCTTCGGTTCGTCTTTGACCCAGTAATAGGTCAATCCGCCGCCAATGAGCAGGGCGACAATGATCGAACTCAGCTTAATCATCCGTTGTTTTTCCACGGCTCACCTTTCCTGGAGCCAGGGTCTAAACCTTAGCCCTGGTCAGTTTTGATGACGAAGAGATCTTGGACCTTGTCAGAAACCCGAATCGTCAATTTCGGCTCTCCTTGCTTCTGAACATCCCACACG
The DNA here is from genome assembly GCA_029210225.1 of Planctomycetota bacterium. Taxonomy (GTDB): domain Bacteria; phylum Planctomycetota; class J058; order J058; family JARGOJ01; genus JARGOJ01. The sequence goes on along the minus strand of JARGOJ010000381.1, from coordinate 1,237 downwards.
AAAATCTTGTAACCTGAGCGCGAGACTCCAACAACAAAGTCTCCCGCGCCGTCAACCCAGCGCACTTCTTCGCGAGCGTGGTACTCTCGGTAAAGCTCTTTCTCAGGAGCCGCGAGAGTGACGGTGTAATCCTTAGACCCGATAATCAGATATTCTTGTCCTGCAATACTGCAGCTGCGAATCATATAAATCGGGTTCTTCTTTTTGACGGGAGATTCCCTCGGAGAGTTTGGATCGTTTAAATCCCATTCGAGAATTTGTCCGCTCTTATTCCCAGCCACGAGCTTGCTCTTCGTTATATGAAAGGCTGTGATGGAATCGCGGCTCCCCTTAAAAACACTGTTTCTTGAGTTACTTAGCAAGTCAAAGGCATGAATCTGACTTCCCGAAGAGAAGTAAACACGCCCATCCAGACCCACAGTTACACCCCTCGAAGAGCTCTGATCGGAAGTCGCGCCTTCGTAGACCTTCGACCCCGATGTCTTCTTACCCTCACTCCATTCAATGATTCCAAGCTCTGAATGGCTGGCGAAGAGCCGTCCATCGAAGTAGGCAATGGAGTTCGCCCCACCCTTTCCAACAGGCTCCGTCGGGAAGACAAACTCGTTTTGATCACCACCAACAATCTGGTAAATGCCGCGCTGAGCGCCAACCAGGAGCATGTCCTGGCCTTTATGCATTTGGTGACGAGCGCTGCGCAGGTAACCGAGCTGCCCCTCACCAGTATCATAGACCTCTTTAGGAACCTCTGGGTGAAGGTTTGTTGTTGGGTCAAAGGACAAAACGCGCTTACCGACAACCGCGAGGATGCGCTTCGTGACAGGGTCGCTCGATTTCGCTTCGATCACAGCCCCTGTAAGCGCGGCCATCTGCTGCTGATACTCACGAAGGCGGCTCTCAAGGCGATCTTCAATCTCACTGAGCTTGATCTGACCCTTTTGCTCGGGAGACATGTCCTTTTCAATAAGCTCTTGAATGAGCTTGGCCCGCTTGTTGTCGTCGTCGAGAAGCATGACCATGGCCTTCAGGTCGTCTTCACCCATGCGGCCGCGAATCTCTTCGTAGCGCTCGATGCGAGCCGCTTTCTTGCGACGTTCTATTTCGTCCTGAGCCTCAATGTCTTTGAGCAAGACCTCCTTGTCGAGTTCCTTTCGGAGGATCTCAAGGCGCTTCTCATTAACCAGCGACTCTTCGCGAATCCGCTCCTCCACTTTCTTCTGGCGTAGAGAGTCGAATT
>JARGOJ010000380.1 GCA_029210225.1 Planctomycetota bacterium | reverse complement strand
TAGGCCTAAGAGCGATGTTTCCGGGGTTCAGTATCCAACGATTTCTCTCCCGTTCGATGGTGATTGATTGGGGACCTTTCTTAAACGCCAGCTTCTTGATATTGGCAATGTTAAAGGTGGCGACTAGCAAGTTTTCGAAGCTTCGGGCATTTAGATTCTCGACGCTGTAGAAGGAGTTGATAGACGTCACGAATCCCTCTCCATTATTGAATTTTACATAGGCGAAGCGCTTTGTCTTGTCGAGTTTTCCCACGGTAATAGTGTTCACTTCATTGCCAATCTTAATGCTCATCGTGATAAGCGGCTTAGCAAAATTGATGCCTGCGGCGACATCCGGGGGAATTGGACCTTCTCGTCGAAGCTTTCTAAAGGCGCTCGTCAATCGAACAATGACATATCGGTCGACCAGCTCTTTGCTCTTAACATCGAACCATGTGCCTCCGCTCACTCGGAACGTTCTTGGAGCTAATCCTGGCAGTTGCACAGTGATTGAATCGATCTTGTTGATATCACACTCATAGATATTTAGATCCGTAAATTTCTTTAGATCGGGGAGGGTGAAGCTGAGGGTTGACTGAGGCAGGAAGAGTGGTTTCTTACGGTCGCTGGTCGAGACAACTCGGCGCTGGGCTTCAACGGCCTTGTAGATCTTCAATTCAAAGGGCGTTTTGTTGTTCGCTCTTTCAATGAGCACAGTGATTTCGGGATTGGAGCTAGTGGCGCTTTGAATGGCCGCGGTGCTCACCTCGTACTTGAGGGCTCTCATGTTGCCGAGCAACGATAGATGTTGAGAGAGTGCGACATTGTCAGTCTTGGCGATCTTGGGTTCGGTCACATTCCAAACATTGCGTTTTTGATCCTTCGTAATCACGATCTTTCCGCTCGGTAGCGTCCAAGTCACTTTATTGAAGGTTGTGTAGTAGTCGGGGATTAACTTCAGATCGACGTAGTCGGGGTTGTTTGTCGCCATTTGCTCGAAGACATAGCAGCGGACGATGTGAATTTCCTTCTGACCCTGGAATTGAATATGTCTTGTACCTGGCTTTGGTCCTGGTTTCCCAATGAGGATATTGAAGGTTCTATTTGGAGTCGTCAAAACCAGTTTCCCTATGGGCGATTTTAGTCCATGGTCTTTTTTTACTTTGAGTCCCTCAATGGGCTTCATATTCACAAATTGAGAAATTGCACCCCTCAAAGCGCTTTGATCAATTCGTGCGGATCCAGTCCGTTGAACCCAATTGTTGTCCTTCCGAACGAAGCGTCGTTCCGGTTTTCCTTTAGGGAATATGTCAATCGCCGTCGCTTCATTTGCGATCGGTCCAATAAACTGACCTGTTCGGAGATCGCTCAAGCGAAGCAGTACCTTTTTCATCTCAGCCTCTTTAACTTCGAACAAGGCGTCGACAACTCCTCCCCTCGGCTTCGCAATCAAGCGAGTTCCGTTTGGACGAAGCGGGCCAACGAAGATCGTTGCGTTGACCATGTTGCGATAGAGGAGCCTAATTTCGTATTCACGATTCTGGAGCAGCTTGCTCCGCTCTGCCTGATCAGCCGTGTTTCGTCCGGCGAAGCGAACGGCATCTGCGCGTAGTTTGTTCAGGTTCTTTGCGAGCTCTTTGACTCTATCGCTATCGGCCGGAGCGTTCGGATTTGATATGACCCAGCTATTGTCACCTTTTCGGTTAAGCGTGATCTTTCCTTTATTGAGGTGAGTTAAGACGATCTCATTGAGATGAATGTCTACAAAGTTCAAGTCGAAGAGCTTGCGGTTTCTCAAGTCTTCATTAAGACCCAATTTCAGTATCTCGATATCTTCGCTGTCAACGAGGTAAATCGGGAGCATGCGCTCATTCGTGACAGGCACTTTTCCGCTTGGCAGTGTTTTCCCTACGTGGAGCATATGCCGGGAGTTGTTTTTGAGCTGTATGGCCCAGGTGATCTTAGCGTTTCTCATGTCATAAACTTTATGGTCTTGTTGTTCCGCCAACTGACCACGTTTGAATTGACTGATGGCTTTGACTAGTTCATTGACCTTTTTCACATCCAAGCCATGCCAAAGATTACCGTCGATTGTTCCTTCCCAGAAAGTCTGACGTTTGCGAAGGAAAGTGACCTTGTTGCTTTTGTTGGGTCCTCTCACTAATCTCTGGAGCAAGACAATATTTGAAGATGCAAAGTTGAACAGCGAACCACGAAAGTCTTTGGGCTCAGATTTGAGTTTCTTAAACGCCGCGGCGTCCACCAGATAGAGCTCTTTCTCCTTATTCTTACGAATGTAGACATATTCTTTGTCCTTCGTAGTGGTCGTTGTCACAACTTTGCTAAAGCGAAGGGTCTGACTGCCACCTAAATCATCAAAGACCGTCAGCGTTAGCAGTGGGTTATCGAGGCCTATTTTTGTGTCCCCAGGGCTGGGGACTTTGTCAATGAATCGAAGCGCAGAGACAAAGCTTAGAACTTTGCTCACTGAACGGCCGTCGCACTTGCTCGCGTCGGGCTCTGTCATTTTCCATGGAGCCTTCGCGGAGCTACGCTCTAAAACACAGCGAGCCTTCGGTTTGACGAGTTCCAACTTCAGCACTTTATTCGGCTTAAGTGTGAGAACGTCGTTCTCCTTAAGGCTCTCAGGCTTTGGAATAATGCGATCGAGGAGGTAACCGGGCACCATGAAAATGCCTTGGCGCATGCTCGAAGAGACGAAGGCCATGTTGGCTTGGGCTCGGCCAAATTTCAGCGAGTTGACTTTCCCGTTGTTCATTCGGAGGGACACTTCAATGACAGGCTTATCGAGCCCCGTCTGAGTCGTCGGCGCGTCCGGTAATGCCGCTTGGGAGAGGGAAAGATCGGACACTTGGTTGATGAGACGAGTGATAGATGTCTCGCGGGCGAGGTGTTCGATAGGCTTCTTAATTGTCCAACCCACTCCAATGGGTTTGTCTTCAAGTCCTCCGTCTCGTAGCAACGCGAGCTCCAACTTGCCGCTCTTGAAAAATTCCAATTGCCGTATCTTCGTAGTTGCTAGCTTGGGGAGCAGTCTTTTTTCCATCCATGCTGTGGCGTTTTGCTTTTGAAAGCTGGCGGAGTTAGGACCCGCTGTAAAGACTTGATCGGCCTTTGGCATTCGAATGAAGAGAGTTTTTGGATCGACTCCTGCGCGGCCAAGAATGACCGCTCCGAGTTCTTTCCCGCCGCCAAATAACTGAGCTTTGAGGCCCTTGTCATCAACTTGAAAACTAGCGAACTTGTCGCTTTTGCGAGTGACTGGTCTTTGGATCTTCAGCTTTTTGAGAGCGCTGAGGAATTCGTCTACGAAAGCGGGGTTTGCGTCGTAATTATGGGAACTTGGAATCTTCCAGAGATTGCCCTTCTTTTTAATGACTATTTCTTGATTGAATTTAGTCAGCCGGATTTCGTCGACAGAATTGACTGACTCAAATAGTGTTGGGGATTCAAAGTCATTAATGACGTTGCGCTCTTTGGCGGTCAATGAGAGGACAAGCATGAGTGCAATCGCTGCAATAGCGAGGCGAGGAGATTGCCAGTTCCGAAGAATTTTTTGAATATCGAAAAAGACTGTTGATTCAGTGCTCATTTCTTCTTCCTCCGGCGCTTTTTCTTTTTGCCACTCTGGTTCTTGTCATTGGCGTTCTTTGCAATTTCCTCTTTGGAAACTGCTTTGACTTCAGCCTTCTTGGTTGGGACAGACTCGCTTGGCTCTGGAGCAATGTCTCCTTTGACAGGCTCTGTCTTCTCGGGTGTCGCGGATGGGCCTGGGTCATCAGGAGACTTATCCGGTTTGTCGGGTTCTTTTTTCTGTTGGGCTGGCTTGTCTTTGGGTTTCCATGACACCGGATTATCACGAACAATTTCTCTCAATTGCGATTCTAAAAATGAGCTGCGTTGGAAGAGGTAGATCCACCGAGCCAAGCCGATGAGGCAAAGTAGGAGCGGAGTCAATAGATAGACGAAGAACGCACGTTGATTGCTGTTGGACTCTTTTGGGAAGACCAGTCGACGATCTTTTAATCCGCGGTTGCGTAGTTCAATGAGATCTTCATCTCCAACGATCCAATCGATGGAATTCATAATTAGCTTTTGACCGGAGGTCACGACATTGCTTAGGTCGGATCTCTTTTGGATTTTCCAGCGACTCTCTTCATGAAAGCTGGCGTCTCCAATAATGACAATTCGACCTTTTTCAATTGTGCCGAGTGTTTCTCTTTGAGAATCCTTCAACGATTCTTGCTTCGCTCCCTTTGGTTTTGGCGGGCGCTGACCTTGAAAAAAGCTCGTGAGAGGACCCTCGTAGGCGAGTGCGATGAGCGGCTGTCGAATCTCTCCTCGATCCGAATTCGGCGAAACAACGGCGGTCTTCTTGCGTTCAACGGAGTTCAAGAGAACACGCACCATCGGACCCTTTCGAGCCCAACTATATGTAGTGGGAGCGGAGCGAATGAGCTCTGTCACTTTCAGGTTCTTATTGAGGACAACGACGGGGCTTGCTTCGCCAAAGCCCATTTGGGGTAAGAACTTGGTGATGGGATGCTCTTGATCGAGGTTCTCTTTCGGAATCCGAACGGCAAACGGATTTGGACCTGCTTTCTCAACCTTTCCATCATTGACGCTGATTGGAAAGACGTTGTTTTCGTCGTTGTCTCGCAAGACTTGTTTCTTAATCTCAAAGCCATAGCTGGCCAAGACGTTTTCGAGCCCGGTGACGACCGGATTCAATTTGAAGGAACTATCAAAGGAGACTCCATCGGCGAGGAGTAAAAGAGTGCCGCCTCTCATGACAAATTGGTCCACCTCATAGGCTTCTCTCTCAGTCAGCTTAGATGGCGCAATGAGAAGGAGGACATTGACGTTTTTTGGAATCTCATTGCCGTATTCTAATCCTTCCATCCTCAGGCGGGTGACGTCTATTCGTCGCCGGTTCAGTCCGAAAAAGATGCTCCGATATCCCGAGGTCACTTTTTCATTAGAAGTGAGGAGCCCGATGTTCCAGTCGCGGGGGGTCATGAGCTTTCTTAGGGCGGCCGAGAAGTCTGACTCGAAGTGCGAAGCGATGGGCATAAACTGGAAGGCTTCTTTTTGTCCTTGGTATTCCATGACGCAGCCATAAAATCGCTCGACGGTCCTTTTATCTTTGCCATCGAGTAGATTGACTTTCTGCGCCTTGATTCCTTCCCTTTCAGCGCGTTCTTTCGCGAGATTGTCAGTATCTGGATCGAAGTAGACGATTGAAATCTGTCCCTTGGAGGCGGTCACAAATTCGCTGAGAGTATCTTCCGTCTTTCGACGTCTCAATTTCAAAGCTTGTGGCAAGCTTCCCGAGAAGTAACAGCGTATTTCAAGGGGATCTTCTAATTCACCAACAAGCTTTAAACTATAGGGAGTCAGCGAATAGACACGATCCTCCGTCAAATCGGCACGTTTATTGACTCTGTCGACGACGAGGCTCACCTGGAGCGCGATGATAAAGGCGAGGATCGTCGCCAATGTGTTGTCGAGCAAACGATTGACGCCAACGGAACTGGTCTTCGTCCGAACGTAGTAAATGAATCCAATCAGGGCCATTCCAAAAAGCACGGCGGGGACGTAGACCCCAGCGAAGAGCGAGGCCAAACTGACGAAAGACAAAATGAGAACTGTCGTAACAACAGAGCTGCTCGTTTCGCCCTTTACGGATTGCCAGGCAACCGCTCGGACGTTCATGTAGAGGAAGGAAATGATAATCGCCGTGTAAAAACTCAAATCTCCGAGGTCTAGGACACCCCGGACAATACTGGCAAACCGAGATCCGAAGCCGATAGCCTCCATGAATTCTATTGTTGGTTCTAAATTGATGACTTCGCCAAAGAGCTCCTTCGTTTGAGGAATACTCGCGAGGGTGTCTGGGTGACCAACGAGGAAAAAGGCGGCAGCACAGAAGACTGAGAGGACATAGGCGACGATCTGATGTTCTGTAAGCGACGATATAAAGCAGCCAAGTGCTAAGTATGCCCCCCCTAAGAGCAAGGCGGCGACATAACCGCCGATCAATGGGCCTAAGTCTGGCTCTCCGTATTGCATGATGTAAACGGCGTAGCTGCTCGTCATCAACAAGGCGACGACAATCAGTGTTAATCCGGCGAAGAACTTCCCAAGGACAATATCCCAGGTTTTAAGCGGCCAGGTCATCAATAGCTCGATGGTCCCAAGCCGTCGTTCCTCCGCCCATAGTCGCATGGCGACCGCTGGAATGAAGAACAGGAATCCCACGGGCAAGAACTCGAAGAAATCACGCAGTGATGCCTGCGAGCCGGCCTCAAGCGAACTCAATGTAAACCAAGTCGTAAAGCTGTAGAACGCCAGCAAAATGACATAGGCGATAATCGAATCGAAATAGGCCCTTAGCTCTCGGCTCATGACAGCCCAAACTCTACGCACAGGGTTGTCCTCTCTTCATGTGTTGACAGGTTTAATGATTGCTATTGGGTGTATTAGTGATGTTCTGTTCGACGTCCAACGAGTGAGAAAAATGCTTCCTCAAGACTCGGCTTTTCTTCTCGTAGTTCGAGGAATTGTCCCTGACCTGAGAACGCAGAGGCCAATTTGTCGTAATGCCCTTTTTCCGGGGCAGAGTTGTGAATGGTCAGATGGGAGATTCCATCGTTTTTCTGGAATCCGTCGACGCGCACCTCGTGTCCGAGCAGCTCTTTCACGTCTTTGATCGCTTGCTCTTTGTCGCCCTTCCAACGAAGGAGCAAATGCGAGGACGTCACCGTTTCTCGTAGCTCCTCAGGTTTTCCATCGCCGACGAGCTTCCCTTTGTCTATGACCAGGACTCGATCGCAGCTAAGCTCGACTTCCGGGATGATATGGGTGCTAAAGAGCACTGAGCGCTCCTCTCCCATGCGTCGGATGACCGAGCGAATCTCGCCGATTTGAATAGGGTCGAGGCCGCTTGTCGGTTCGTCGAGGATGAGGATGTCTGGGTCGTGAATCATGGCCTGCGCGAGGCCAACACGCTGGCGAAAACCTTTGGAGAGGTGACCTATGCGTCGTCCGATGACCTCATAAAGGGTGCAAATGTCTACGACTCGGGCGATTGCGCGGCGACATTCCTGACGGGATCCGAGATCTCGTGAACGAGCCGCATAGTCGAGATAGTCATAGACGGTCATCTCAAGGTAGAGGGGCGCGTGTTCCGGGAGGTAGCCAACCCGTTTCCGGACTTCGTTCGGCTGGTCTCGAACAGAGAATCCGTCGAGAATCGCGTTCCCTTCGGTCGCCTGTATGAAAGTCGTCAGAATTTTGAGGGTCGTCGATTTTCCGGCGCCGTTGGGACCCAAAAATCCTAGGACTTGGCCTTTTGGGACTTCAAAGGAAATCCCCGAAAGCGCCAAAACGGAACCATATTCCTTTCGAAGACCGTCCACCTTTATCATTCGTATCCCCGTTGTTGCCGGTTTTCCAAGTTGATCTGAGACTATTTTTCGCAGAATCCTTGAAAAGAGTTAAGCATTTTCTATGCCGAGGTCGTTATTGCAAGAGGGAGGCTTGCAGCACTTGCGAAACACTGGCAGACTCATTGTCCCTTCTCCATTTCTAAGCGCGAGGATCAATTCATTGGCTGATTACGATGTGTGTGTGATAGGTTGCGGTCCAGGCGGCTTCGCCGCGGCGATGAGAGCATGGGATTATGGCAAGAAAGTCTGTGTTGTCGAACGGAGCCAGCTCGGGGGAGCAGGTATCCATAATGGCGCGCTGTCGTCCAAAACCCTATGGGAACTCTCCCGTGACTACAGGAACGCCATCCAAAAAGACCGGGGATACGTCGCCCACGATATCGAGCTAGATTTTGCTCAGGTCGCTCGATGCGCCCGGGAAGCGATCGAATCCAAGGTCGGGCAAATTCAACATCAACTCGACTTTCTCTCTCAACCCAAGGCTAATTTTCCTGGCTCAATC
>JARGOJ010000379.1:7458-7965 GCA_029210225.1 Planctomycetota bacterium | reverse complement strand
AGCTTTTCTCGATCATATCGACGATGAGATCTGTGCTAATAGCAGAGTTGGCCAAGGCGTTGATCAAAGCCGCATCACTACCCTTTCGCAACACGAGCTTCAGCTCTTTTGCGTTGCAAGTCGCAGCGATGCTCGCAAGTTCAGTGCGAGACATCTCATGAACGTCTTTTTTCTTGTGGCCATGACCCTCGTCGTCATCGTGTTTTTTGAGCTTTGCTTGAAGCGCAAACGGCAGTTCGTCTTGATAGCCAAGCTCACCCTCATCGTTTATGGTCCAACGATGGAGCCAGGTCTCTGGAACTTCAAAGAGTGTCGCCAAAAAACTCATAATGACCAAACTGCGCGAGAAATGAGAGCACTGCAACGCTCGCTATTATATATGGACCGGACGGTGAGCGGAGATCTTTCCGTTTATGGTTCTCCCTTTCCTCTGATTTCTTCACTCTGAACCGAGCGGAAGACGTCGACCGAGGAAAAATCTATAATGGGATTTAGCAGAGACTTTCG
>JARGOJ010000379.1:0-7448 GCA_029210225.1 Planctomycetota bacterium | reverse complement strand
CCAGGCTTGGACCCCAGGTGCGGAAAGGAAAGAGACGGCCGGATTTAGCAGAGACTTTCGAGAAATTTGAATGGGAATTGTGGTGGGTCGAGGAAAGAAGTCAAAAAGGAAGAAGGCTAAAAAGAACGCGGCCAAGATAGGTCAAGCTCAGGAGGCGGCCGTGAAGAGTGAAAAATCGGTTCTGAGCAGCGAAAAGAGGGCTTCTGAGACCGCGTTTGACTCAATAGAGAGCACGAACGTGGAGGATGAGTCAAGAGACCTCGTTTGGACGTCTAAGGACCATGAAGAAGATGCGAAGCTGGAGGCATTCGACAAATCGATTTTGGCGAGCATCACTCCCCATTTCCCCACATTGGTCGGTTTTGCGGCGTTGACAACTGCGTTGTTTCTGTCGGCGGCTGCTTGTGTGCCTGGACGGCTTTTAGTGACGAAGTTCGAGGAGGAATGGGGCTGGATTGTTGCCTTCGCCGGCCTCTTAGGTATTAGTGTCGTCAGTGGCATGGGGGGAATTCGGTTGATCTTCAAAAACGCGGATTCCAGTCTTTTGTCCATCGCTTGGCGAGTGATCGTTTCCATCGGAATCACCGTGGGGGTCACCATCGTCGTCGCGCAGAAATTCTCCACGACGAATGCTCAAGCTGTGCCGGTGGGATTCATAGTCATTGCCCTATGCCGCTTCGGCGCTGCTCGAAGAGCGAACGCAATCGCAGAGCGGGCAGCGAAACAGTGAGTTGACGTCGAACACTGCCTAGGTCTCCGTACTGTTACTTCTCGTGAGAGTGCTCTTAGATATGGGATTATGAGCGTTCTCACACCGGCGTCTGTCTCTTTCCTAGTCCGGAGAAGAGCCCTTCAAAACAAGCCAAGATTTTGTCCCAAAGCCATATAGGAACTTCAATGGGTCGGAAGAAGAAGAACAAGAACCAGGCTAAACAAGCGAACAAAAGCGCGAAGCAGAAGCCTGGTCTTCACAAAAAACCGCCAGCGAGCGCCTTCGATGCCCTCGATCAGGAGCTCGCGGAGGCTGCTGAAGAGCCGAAGCGGCCGAACATTGATGATCTCGCTGGTGAGGACCTGAACAAAGACAAAGTCATGGGCTTCATCGACGACGTCTTGGAGTTGGCTGAGGAAATAGCGGAGCAGTCGAATCATGAGAAAACGCCCGTTGGTGACGGGGCTAGTGATTCCGACGCCATCCCCAAAAGTCCAGAACCGACGAGCCTTGGGCTTATCATCATTGGGGCGATCGCCCTCATTGCCGGAATAGGTACCTGCACCGCTTCGTTCGAATTTGGAGCCTCAATATGGAACGATTACGAACGCCACAAAAATCTCGTGATGGCCTTTTTCATTTTGTCTTCTATTGGATTGATTGCGGGGCTCTTTGGGATCCTCATGATTTTTGAGACGGCCAAATGGACAGCCTTTTCAATGGGTTGGAGATTGGGCGTTGTTCTCGCATGCGTTATTGGATTGAGCATCGCAAGCAGCGATTACCACAAGGGTTGGGAGCATGGACGAGTTCCATTGAGCGCGTTCATCATCGTTACGATTTATCTTACGAGAAGAATTCGTGAACTGAAGTTAGCGAAGAGCGCCATTGAAGGAGGATGAAAACAAAGAGATCGCGGGTCCCTAAATCGGTGTCGCACGACCTCATGATCGACCAAGACTTGGGAGAACTTGTCGAAGATACCGGTTGGAATGGTCCCGCGGGATATCTTCCTTATTAAATTGTCGCGGAGCTTTTTCAGGGCATCCTGAGTCAGACGCTAGAGTTCTTCGATTCGCTGTTTCTGTTTGGACCTTGATAGATCAAGGCTAGAGCAAGGCTCTGAGTTTCGACGCGGAGCCAATGATGGCAGCGCGGACGCAGGTCGTTTGGACTTTCCACGGTATCAGGCATTTATGAGGCGATTTGAAACATTATAATTCCTCCCCTCACAAGACGAAGATCTTTCAGTCAGGAACAGCCGTTATGAAAAACCGAGTCATTGTCAGTGTCGGCCTTATGGCCACGCTCTTTCTCGCCGGATGCCCGAAGAAGTCCACAACGAATAGTGGCGCGAATATTTCCAAGAAGCTGATTGAGCATCCTGTGGGCACCGGTCCCTTCGTCTTCAAAAAATGGAACCGTGACGAGAACATTGTCTTGTCGTCGAATGCGAACTACTGGGGTGGGGCCCCAAAGGTCAAAACTCTGATCGTCGTTCCTGTGACTGAGAACTCAACGCGTCTAGAGAAGCTAAAAAAAGGCGAGATTCAGGTCCTCGATGGACTTCGCCCAGCGGATGCGAAAGGTCTCAAAGGCAACGCCGATATCACTGTTCTCCGTCAAACCGGCATGAACATGGGTTACCTCTCAATGAACGTTGAGAAGGCCCCCTTCAACAACAAGAAGGTCCGCCAAGCTGTCGCAGCCATCATCCCCAAATCCGAAATCATTCGTCTCAACTTTGAAGGTTTTGCAACAGCTGCAGTGAATCCCATGCCTCCAAACTTCTATGGCTGGGATGACTCAGGAAAAGTTGAAGCGCCTAATTTTGAAAAGGCCAAGAAGCTCATGGCTGAGTCGGGGCTTAAGCTACCGATTACCACTGAGCTTTGGCACATGCCTAATCCACGACCCTACATGACCGAGCCCAATAAAATCGCACTGCTCATCAGAGAATCACTCAAGAAGATTGGCATCGAAGCCAGCCTTGTGACCAAGAAGTGGGAATTCTACCTCTCGGAGACAAAGAAGGGTAATCATCCCATGTGTCTCCTGGGTTGGACCGCCGACGTCGCCGACCCAGATAACTTCCTCTATCTTCTACTTGGTAAAGACAACATTGGCGCCACCAACGTCTCTCGCTACGGGAATCAGGAAGTCAACGACCTCCTCGTCAAAGCACAATCAACGATTGATCTGAGAGAGCGGTCGGCGATTTATAAGAAGGTTCAGCAGATCATTCGCGAGGAAGCCCCTATGGTTCCTTTGGTTCACGCCGATCAATTGATGGCCTACCGTAAAAACGTGAAGGGCTTCAATCTCCACGCAACAGGACGCAAAGACTTCGACAAGGTTGATTCAGGCAAAGACACGCTGGTCTTCGCTCGTGGAGGAGACTCTTCGAAGCTAGACCCTGCTTTTGTCGACGATGGTGAATCTGTGGCGATCTGCACAAACGTCTATGAAGGTCTTGTGCGTTACAAGCGTGGATCGACTGAAATTGAGGCTTGCCTCGCGACAAGCTGGAAGCAAAGCAAAGATGGGAAAGAGTGGACCTTTGAACTTCGCAAAGACGTGAAGTTCCATGATGACACACCCTTCGATGCGGACGCTGTGATCTTCAACTTTGAGCGCCTCGTTATGAAAGACAATCCCTATCACGACGACGCCATGCTCAATCAGAATCTATACAAGAATATTAAGAAGATCGAGAAGGTCGACAGCCACACGGTCAAGTTTATCCTCGATAGTCCTGTTGCCTCGTTCCTAGGGAACCTCACTGTTTACACAGCGATGATCGCAAGTCCAAAGGCCATCAAGCGGTCTAAAGAGCTCGAAAAGTAGAAAGGTCGCCTTTTCGTGGCTCAAATTCCATACGTTTACATAGGCAAGCGCATCCTCGCCACCATCCCCATATTGCTTGGGGTGACCTTCTTGGTGGTTGGGGCTGCAGAGTTCATCCCGGGCAGCCGGGCCGAACGATTGAGCTCAAAGGGCGCGTTAAGCCAGGAGCAAATCGCCGCCATTGAAAAGAAGTACGGTTGGGACAAGCCTTTCCACGAGCGTTATTTTATCTACCTTAAGAAGGTGATCGTTGATGGAGATTGGGGTCAATCCTCAAAAACTGGGCAGCTAGTCTCCGATCAGCTCATTAAGAAGATCCCCGCGACCATGGAGTTGACTGTTGTTGCGATGGTTTTGGCGACGTTTTTTGGCGTCTTTATCGGAATCATCGCGGCGCTCAAGCCCTTTTCGTGGATTGACTACGCGAGCATGGTGGGGGCGTTGACGGGCATCAGCTTTCCGGTCTTCTGGTTGGGGATCATGATGCAATTGTTGATCTATCCCTATTCGGGGCGCTTGCCCTTTGAAATGGCCGCGACCTTTGAGCCGGTGACGAATTTCTATCTCATCGACACGCTCTTTTGGGGTCCGGACGGCTCTTTCATTGCGGCCGTGCAACACATTGCCCTGCCAGCTATGGCGCTTGCCACAATTCCTTTGGCGGTGATCGCACGAATGACGCGGGCTTCGATGATGGAGGTTCTGACGAAGGACTACGTGCGGACCGCAACCGCGAAGGGTCTGGCTCGGCATATTGTGATTATCAAGCACGCATTGAAGAATGCGCTGATCCCAATTGTGACTATCGCGGGACTCCAGTTGGCGGCCTTGCTTGGTGGGGCTGTCCTCACCGAGTCGGTCTTCGATTGGCCTGGCCTGGGCAAGTTTATTGTCGAATCGGCGGTCGCTAAGGATGTCGTCGCGTTGCAGGGAGCGGTCTTGTTCGTCGCGGTCATCTTCACTTTAATGAACTTAGTGGTCGACGTCTCCTACGGCTTCATCGATCCCCGTATTCGGGTCGGGAAGGATTGACGTGACGATTCAGAACCGTAAGCTCCGCCTGTTCTTATCGAGCAAGAGCGCCGTCGCTGGGCTCATCACTATTTTCATCATGATTATCATCGCCATGTTTCCAGGCTTATTTGCCGCCGGACCCTATGGTGACAAGCCTGCGATTAAGGCCGCGGTCAAGCAAAGCCTGGAAGAAATCAGTCCAAACAGCGCACCTCAGCAAAAGGACGTGGCCGCTGTGAGAGCGCCATCCTGGGATTATTGGATGGGGCTCGACTCTAATGAGAACGACATCTACTCTCAGATTATTTATGGCACACGTATCTCGGTTCTTGTTGGTTTCATCGCCGTCTCTATCTCCCTCTTTTTTGGCGTGTTGCTCGGCGGGCTAGCTGGCTTTATGGGAGGCTGGACGGACGCGTTCATCATGAGGGCTGTCGATGTTTTGCTCTCTTTCCCCAGCATTCTTCTAGCCCTGTTCATCATGGCGATCATGGGTGATGGCCTCTTTAATGTGATGATCGCCGTGGGAATCTCTGGTTTGCCGCGCTTTGCTCGGCAGATGCGCGCCGAGGTTTTGACCCTCAGAGAGCTCGACTACGTCATCGCGAGCCGAGCCCTCGGAGCGAATGGCTTTCGGGTCTTTTTCCGGCATATACTGCCGAACTCCCTTGGACCGCTTACTGTTCTGGCATCTTTGGGAATGGCATCGGCGGTTCTGGAGGCGGCTGGTCTGGGATTCCTAGGTTTAGGCGCCGGCTCGAATGACCCCGAGTGGGGTTACATGCTCAAAGACAACCGAAACGACATTACTTTGTATCCCTGGACCGTTGTTTTCCCAGGTGTCGCGATTGCGATCACAGTCTTAAGTTTTAACCTCGTTGGAGATGGCATTCGAGATGCCTTTGACCCAACGACGACCAAACGTTAATTGTTTTCCGTTTTTAGAAAGAAATTGGAGATTTCAAATGAATGCCCCCGCAGATCTAGTATGTGACGATGTTGTTGTTGGAACCGGCGCGTCACCGCAGAGTGGCCAGACAGTGATTGTTCACTACACAGGGACCCTCACCACTGGCGAGAAGTTCGACAGCAGCGTCGACCGAGGAAAGCCGTTCAACTTTGTCATCGGCAAGGGCCAGGTCATCAAGGGTTGGGACGTTGGCGTGGCGACCATGAAGGTCGGTGGTAAGCGCAAGCTCACGATTCCTTCTCACATGGCCTATGGCGACCGTGGCGTCCCTGGTGTTATTCCCCCGGGAGCAACGCTTGTCTTTGATGTGGAATTACTCGACATCAAGTGATGCCACTGGGGTCTGATCATACTTCTACCGATCATTGATCCCTTTGATATGGAGCCGTTGATGCCCGATTCCAAACAAGTCCCGTTCCTAATCAAGCTCTTTGACGACGAGTCCGAGACTGTGCGAGCCACAGTGTTGCCGAAGTTGTTAGAGTTTGGAGAGTCATTGTGGGAGCATCTTGAGGCCCTCGATCCTCCTCTTGATACGACCCGACAAGAGCGTCTGAAAGAGGCTCTTGAGGACGAGCGAGTCCGTTTTGAAAAGGCCAACCTAGTGCCTTTTCAACCGGGTCAGTTGGTGAAACATCGTCGCTATGGCTATCGTGGTGTGGTTGTGGACTACACGGAGGCCTGTGAAGCGAAGGAGGAGTGGTACGAGAAGAATCAAACGCAGCCGGATCGTGATCAACCTTGGTATCACGTGCTTGTCCATGATTCTGTTCATGTGACCTATGCGGCTCACAGTAGCCTCAAAGCTGATGACAGTGACGAGGCTGTGATTCATCCCTGGGTCACTATGTTCTTTGACGGTCCTGAAAACGGAGTCTACACGAGAAATGATCGTCCTTTTCCAGCTTGATAGCGATGTGAAAGGTGTCGAAACGAAGAGAAGGCGGGTTTGACCCCGCCTTCTCTTCGTTTATAGCCAGCTATCGGAACTTAGATAGCAGTTCTTTCCTGAGCAACTTCACCGAAGTAGGCGCCAGCGCAAGCCAAGCAGGCCGCGTTGAACATTGCTAACAAGCAAAGGTTAAGCTTCAAGGGTAGGTTTCCAGAGCCGAGGGTTTTTACTGCGCCTGCCTTGAGTTCGAGCATGCTCTCGATAACGGCGCCAATGGCGGGCTCGGAGATCGTGCGTCCTGGGGAGAATCGCGCCACAATCCAGCCGGAGGCGACGAACGCAAGGCTTGGTCCCCAATACATTCCATATTGAATGTAATCGGAGTATTCTTGAATCTTCTCTTCAGTGGCCAAGGCAGTCATGATGTACTTGGCGATGAAGATTCCAAGGACGCTTGAGATGAGGGTGATGAAAATGGACGCGACGACCCAACCGAAGGAGAAGGTTTCTCCGAGGGCAACGGCGCCAACATCTGCGGGGTTTTGAGCGGGAGCAGACTCATCGTCTTTTCCTTCGTTCTTCCACGCTTTCATTTGGATTGTAGGGTCTGATGGCTTCTCGGCGGGAAGCTTGTACTTCTGTCCGCAAGTCTTACACTTAATCTTCTTGCCTGCGAGTTCTTTGGTGACTTTAAGAACGCGTCCACATTTGCAATTGATCTTCACGAGTGATCTTCCTCCACTATGTCATGATGTTGACAACTCAACCTTACACCAGCGCTTACTAATGAACGATTCGAATGAGCGGCGCTTTGAAGGAGTCGGTGGTCATTGAGAGTTTCTAAAGGTCTAGCCTTTGATTTCCAAGGATTTTAGGCAACTTTATAGATGAGGGAAATCATTTATCAAAGATAGGGGTGAAATTCTTCTTTGAGGCTACTTTCAAACTTGCTGTTGAGACGTGCCAAGTCGCCCGCTTGGTTTTGCACTCTTCACTTTTTTCTTTGCCATAAG
>JARGOJ010000378.1 GCA_029210225.1 Planctomycetota bacterium | reverse complement strand
CGTCTTCATGACCGACGGTGTGCCCACCATTGGTTTGAACGCAGACGAACTCAACCCAGAATACATTCGTAAATCGATACTCAAAGCCGCTGGTGACACGCGAATCTTCACCCTTGGAATCGGCAGCGACGTCAACACCAAGCTCCTCGATGGTATCGCCGCCGGGACAAGAGCCGAGCAAGAGTATGCTCTCGAAGAAGAGAACCTCGAAGTCAAGCTCTCTCACTTCTACGACAAGATTGCGTTCCCAGTTATGACTGACTGTGAATTGATCTTCGAAGGGCTCTGGGTCAAAGAGGTCTACCCAAGAAAACTTAACGACCTCTTCAAAGGCGGGACCATCAATGTCGTCGGCCGCTATAAGGGCCAGGGACCGCTTGTTGTTCGCCTCCGAGGCAAAGTCGCCGGCAAGACCGTTGAGCACGTGCTTAAGGGCACATTCGGCGCTGAGAGCCGCGAGCTAGACTTCCTCCCAGCACGCTGGGCCAAGCAGAAAATAGGTTTCCTCCTTGAGCAGCTTAGCCTCGGTGGGGAGAAAAAGGAGCTTAAGGACGAAGTCATCTACCTCGCTAAGAAATATGGAATCCCAACTCCTTACACCAGCTACCTCGTCGTCGAGGAAGGTATGACACAACCTAGCAACCAACCTCGTCCTAGAATCAGACGCGGTGGCAAGCGCAAAGGAGGCGGAAAGAGTCCAAGACAGAGCGAACCCAAGTTGGAAGAAGACGGCGCCAAAGATGCCGCTGGGCAAGCCTTCAAAGAGCTTAAGAGATTGCGCAAGAAACCGGGCGCTGCTCCAGGCAAGAAGAGCTTTGCAGGTAACAGCGGAAGGGGTGCGGTGGAGCGTAGCCTCGACATCAACAAGCTGAAGAAGGGCAACAGCTCCGCAACAGACGGTCTTGATGAGCAAGCGGTCCGCAAGATCATGCGCACAATTGGCGCGAAGACTTTCTACAACACTGGAAAGACTTGGGTTGATAGCTCAATCAAAGACATCAGCAAAATTGACGTCAAGGTCGTCTACCTAAGTGAAGACTACTTTGCCCTGGTGAAGAAGAATCCGAAAATGGGTGTCTTCTTCGCCCTTGGTGGCAATGTCATTCTGCGCTTTGACGGCAAGACCTATCAGATTAGCCCGAAGTAATTCGGCGCGACATCGGTTCTAGAAAGCGGGCGGACTTTTATAGTCCGCCCGCTTTGTTTTTTCACTGTCCAATTCTCATTGGGATTGAAGAGAGCTTGTTAGCTCCTGCTCTTCATGAAGTCGAAGGCGTTCTGAAGTATCGGTTTCATGTTGTCAAACTCAATGAACTCATCAAGCTCTGACTCTTTGAGAAAGTGCTGACCGTCGTGTTCATGGGACAGCGTCACCGTTGCGCTCTTAGGCCAAAGGGCTAGAAAGTGGACGACGATCTTAGGATGCTCCTTGCGCTTCTTTGTGGCAGGGACCGTGTAGTGGAGCTCTTCTTCGTACCCTTCAATGAGGGTGACGTCGCCGAAGCCGGCTTCTTCTTCAAGCTCACGAAGGGCGCAGGTTAGATCATCGGGATCTTCGGGATCCCGGTGGCCCTTTGGGATCCCCCAGTGTCCGCCTCGGCTGTGGCGGAGGATAAGGATGCTGTTGTCTGCTTGCCGATAGCAAATGACTCCTGCAGCGCGCCGAAGCTTACCCAGTTTTTTCTTCTCCCCCGACTTCTGCTTGGCTGGCGACTTCTTCTTTTTCTTCACTGTTTTCCTCGTTGTTTATCAGCACGCTTCGGAATTTGGTGTGTTCCACGAGGTCATCATGGACCTTCAAGCCGTCTCGGAGCTTCACGCTTCGGCGGGCGCGGAGGGCGACCTCGGCGTCGTGGGTGACAAGGATAATCGTGACATCGCGCTTGTGAAGGCGATCAAAGAGCTGCAGGATCTCTTCACCGACTTTGGAGTCGAGGTTTCCTGTTGGTTCGTCGGCGAGGAGCACGGAGGGCTTGGCGCAGAGGGCTCTGGCGATCGCGACTCGCTGGCGCTCACCACCGGAGAGCTCGTTGGGCTTGTGGTGGCAGCGATGATTGAGTTCGACTTCTTCGAGGGCCTCGTTGGCGCGTTTTATCCGCTCTTTTCGTCGCACACCTGTGTAGATAAGCGGGAGCGCGACGTTATCGAGGGCCGTCATGCGAGACAGCAGGTTGAAGGTTTGGAAGACGAAGCCAATTTTGGAGCCCCTGAGTTCGGCGAGTTTGGCTTCGCTCTGTTTGGCGACGTCGATTCCATCGAGGAGATATTGGCCTTCGGTGGGGGTGTCAAGGCAGCCAATGATATTCATCATCGTCGACTTGCCACTTCCTGATGGACCCATGATCGACACGTATTCGCCATTTTCGACAGACATATCAACCCCCGCGAGGGCTTGAATGATGGTGGATCCGAGGCGGTAGAGCTTCGAGATGTTCCGGAGGTCGATGACAGGGGGAATGGTCATTGTTTAGCGGGCTTTCTAAGGGGACTAGTCCAGCAAACTTACGAGTTCGATGAGGCTTTGTTTGAAGGCGAGGACGTTTTCCTGAAGCTCAGAGTGTTCTTCCAGTTGCATTTCAGCGCCTTTTTGAGCGCTCAAATCCCAAGAATACGCTTCCAGCTCCGCTTCACGGCAACGAGCTTCAAGAGATTCTTGTTCTTCCGTCAATTTCGACTGCGCTCTCACAAGAATCGGGAGCAGATTGTTCAGGGCCTCTCTAAGTTCATCCATGGAAGTTTCCTCTTACATAAGAAACGAAGTGTTGAATGACGGAGCGAGCGTCCGGTGTTTCTTGCGCTGATTCTAGGAGATTGTCGACATTCAGTCCCTTCGATTCCAAAGAGGGACGGTAGTCCTCCATGACGGCCTTTGCTTCGGCGAGGCCGATCTCTGGATGAAACTGAACGCTCCATACTTTTTCGCTATGGCGCAGCGCTTGAAATCCATCGTGATCGTTCTTGGCGAGGATGATTGTGTCGTCGGGGAGCACAGAAACACTATCGCCATGGCTTTCATTGACAAGCATCTCCTCGTCCCTAAAGAGCGGACCAAAGAGCGGATCGGCGAGACCTTCAGCTGTGGCCTGAAGGGTCACTGTGCCAACCTCATAACCCCTATTTGACTTTGTGACCTGTCCGCCTCGGACGGTACAGATCATCTGATGGCCAAAGCAAACGCCGAGCACGGGGATATCTTTTTCGAGCAGCTTCGCGACGGCGTCCAAGGCGGATGGCAGCCAAGGAAGATCGGCGTAAACGGAATGGGGTGAACCCATAATGATCACGCCCGCGAATTCCTTAGGCCACAGCGGCTGGTCGTCCCGGAGGTCGACGACACCGAGGACCTCATTGGGGACGACGCGCTGGAACCACATTTCGTAGTCGCCGATGACGTTGATGATAGGGGCGTCTTTTCCACCGACTTTTAGGAGCAAAATGGGGGCCATGAGACCTTCTGTTTTGACTTAGGAGTTTTTCTTCTTCATAACGATGACGTCTTTGTTTTTGGTCCACCAAGCGCGCCAGCGCAAGGCCGCACGACGTCGGGTTGTTGGCGGGTCATTCGGATTGTATCGGAATGGGATCGCGCCTTCAGGAAGCTTCATTGTTTTTGCTGGAAACCAATTGAGGAGGAGTCGCCAGGCTTGGGAGCGAATGGAGGGATCGCGATGATCGAGGAGGGAAAGCGCGATATCGACGGAACTTCTATTCTCGTAGTGAGCGAGCAGAGTCACAAGCTCCTGTGCGGTATCGACGTCGTCGGTCTCGATCTTGAGTAAGAAGAGAGACGACTTGGGAGGAGGTAATTTTTGGAGGGCGCGAAGAATGACGAGACCTGTTTCCGTTCTGACTTTTGGGCTGACTAAGATCTGGCTGAGTTTCTCCGAGCTGTTTACGTCGCCGTGAACGACGAGGCTTTCAATGACAATATGTTTGAGGTTGGAATCGTTGCTTCCGAGCAGTTTTTCAAGAGTCTCTCGAATCGCGGGGCTTTTGAATAGAGGGTGTCTCAAGGCGCGGGCAGCATGGCTTCGAACCCACGGAGAGCTGTCGCTGCGTAGGATTCCGAGTAGGGTTTTGGCGTTTTGGGGGAGCCGTTGACGACCGAGTGTTGTGATCGCGAGGATGCGAGTGATTTCTTGCTCTTCCCCATTTTTGGCGATGCGGCGAAGGGACGGCGCGAGTTCAGTGAGGTTCAATGAGTTGGTGAGTTGGATGGCGCGGAGCCGTTCGTCTTGAGTGGGGTTTGTGAAGAGGGGGAGCACAGCGACTTTGACGACAGAGACGGGCAGGGTTTTGAGGGCTCGAATGGCTCGCCACCTTTGCTTATCGGGGATGAGGCGCATGGCGTTGAGAATCTCTCCTGCGGCTTTGGATTTGTTGATCTTGCCGAGAGAAATGAGCGCTCGCAAGGCTTCAAGGCGGATAGTGATGGCCTCGGAGGCGTTCTGGCGTATCTTATTGAAGTCGCGAATGCTGGGCAACCAACGGGCTGAACCCAGGATCTCACAGGCTCGAAGCCGCTCTTGTAGGGATCCAGATTTTCCTAATTGACGGTGGACGAGTTGGATGGCGCGAGGTGGAATCTGCCCTATTTTTTCCAGCGAAGTGTTATAGAGGCTGGTCTCGGAGGTGTTCAAGAGGGTCGGGATGATCTTCTCAATGTCCTTGGGCGCATTCACAAAGAGCGCTGCGAGGGCTTGTCGTCGAGCGGGTGGGGCGTCATTTTCGTTGTTGATGAGGGCAATAAAAATCGCGCTCACGAAGGGACGTTGTCTTTCAAGCACCCGGAGAGCCTGCTCTCTAAGAGCCGGCGTGTTGCGTGATTCAAAGGGGTCCTGGGCGAGTATTTGAATCTCGTTGAGGGTGTTCTTCGGGAGAAGCCGTTGGAGCTGCCCAAGTTTCAAATAAGCCCGTGCTTTTCGGCGCTGCCGGATTCGTTGCCCTGCAAGACTGGCGGCGGTTTGGAGGCGTTTGGGAAACTGGCTTTGCTGTGCCAAGACGAAGAGGGTCTTCGCGGTTTGTTCCCGTTCGCCACAGGCGCCAAGTAGGCGGACTGCGTTCTCTCGTAGGTTGAGGGGGGCTTTCCCGTTGAGGGTGAGTTCGGTGAGGCGCAGGATAAAGTTGGCGTCGCGGCGCCAGCGAAGGACTTGTGGGGCGTTTCGATGGGTGTTCTTCGAGTCTTTGAGGGCGGTCTCCAAGTTTGACAGATCTTCGCTTTGCTGCGCCTGAGCCGGGGTGCAGTGACACAAAAGTCCGAGAGTGAGGATGGCTGCGGCGAGTCCCGTGCGCATTCTGCAGTCCATTTGCTTAAAGGTTCTTCATGAAGAGTTTTTTGAGGGGGGCGACGGTGAGGCCGTCATATCCCATGTCCTTGCAACGTTGTTCGACATTGAGCTTTCGTCCGGCGGACCACTCTTTCTTGAGGAAAGGACCGGCGGCAGGATTTTGCCACCAATCATTATTGAAATAGTGTTTTAGATGGCCAGTGTATAGGGCTTCAAAGAGGCGGGCGCGAAGTTGAAAGGTCGACAGGAAGGGTCTTCGCACTTCGTGTAAGAAAAGGTCGTTGGGGGTTTGGACTGAAATGGCGCGGCGGAAGATCTGGTTAAAGCGCTCGCGCATGTGATCGATGGAATAGCCCTTGTAGAGTTCGAATTCATAGAGGACCCGTGCGCAGACGAGGCGGAGGTCGTAGAGACGTTCAAGGTAGGCGAGTATCAGATAGTCTTTTGGCCGGGTCACATTGAGAGTGCGCTTGAGCCAGGTTCTGTCGAGCAGAAGGTTTTTGAAGACGCGTCCGTAGGTGAGGTCGAGGGCGCCGTCACCGAGGATTCGGTCTTCAAAGCGTGTTTGATTGTGAATATTAGCGGCGAAGAGCCCGCGTCCGAGGGCGGAGAGAAAGCGGGCCAAGTCGCGTTGGCCGTCGGCGGCTTGAAGGACAATGCGGATGTCGGTGGGGATGCGAGGAGCGCAGACGAAGGCTCTATGGGGGAGCACTCTCGTCTTGTTGATCACAATGGACAAGCGACCTTCGCAGGGTAGCTGAATACCCATTCGGGACAGGAATTCTCTGGCTGTACTGACCATGTCCTGGACCGTGTAAGACTCTGTATATTCGGTGTAGCGGCCGGCAAAAATGAAGGGTAGGTCTCGGCGATGGGCGTCTTCAAGGGCGACTCCGAGGCGCTTTCGGACGGTCCAGCCCATAACTTCTTCGTACATCTCTTGGGTCTCATCGAGGACCGCTTCGGCGAGGCTTGTAATGGCTGGGACGTCTGCGGAGACAGCGTCGGCCCAAAGGGTGAGGAAGCTCTCTTTGTTGAAGCTCCTGGCGATGCCGTGGCAGATACTGAGGCGTTCTGCGAGTAGGGGGACCAGTGAGGACGCGGCCTCCGAGCGAGCGTCGTCGAGAGTTTGACGACTGACAGCGTCGTTGGTGGTGGCGAGGAGTAGACGGGCGTCTTGGAGACGATGCTCTTGTCCGTCAGGGGTTGTGATTGTCGAATTCCGAGCTTTGATGAGGATCTCTTGGTCGATGTTGCGAACTTCGTGATCGATAAAGGCTTGAATGAGCCAGGCGCGGAGCTGTCTGAGGCTCCGTTCTTCCTCGCTGTCTTTGTCTTTAATGGCGCGCTGAATGCTCGTTTCCACGAGGTCCAGGCTCTCTCGGGAGGAGACGTGGGCGAAGTTTGCGGCGAGCTGGGATTGGCCGCTAAGGTCGCGCTGATCTTGGGAGAGATCAAACTTCTCGAGTTCGAGGACCGTGCGAAATTGCTCGGCTTGATGGCGCAGTTCGGAAATGTTCATGAATCCTGAGTGTCCTGAAAGGAATGAGTAGAGACCAGGTCTTGCTTGAAGACATGGACTCCGTTTAGGAAGACTTGGAATCTATAGAGTTAGAACGTTTCTGAACGAGCAAACTTTCACTTCGAGACCGGAACATTATAGTCCGATGTGGACGCTTGTCCTTCTTTGCTCACAGGAACTTTGCGAGTTTGGGCTCTGAGCTTTCGATTTTTCTGGCATTGGAAAAATTGACGTAGAGGGGCTTTGCAGAGTCGAAAGAGGTCGTGATAGAGGGGGATGTGTGTCTTTATGCGAGGTAGAGCGCGTGATTGTTGCGTCTGAGAATGGTCAAAGTTTATAGCTCGATTGACAGGGGTCGCTGGCTTGGTTACTTTTTGCGGGTCTTTCGCAAATCATCGCAAAGATGCGTTGACAGCGCAGAAGACGGTTTATAGATTGAAATCATATTTGAGGGGGTTAGGTATGCGCGCCCAAACCTTCACTTATTTCGTAGTGACTGAGTTGCTATGATCCTTTACCTCCAAAGGGGACAAGAAAAGATGAAACGCTTTGTTCTCGTAGCTGCTCTCGGCTTTGTGATGACCGCCACCTCAGGGTGCTTTACTCTCAACTGGAATCACAATCGCCGCCACCTGCGGAAATTTATCGATCAGGTTCGTGAAGTTCACAGAGATATTGACCGTATCGTCTTTGATCTTGATGCTGATCCTAGCGACTGAACCTAAGCTTCAACATTTAAGTGTTGGATTCAAACCTCGTGCTTGAATCCGATTCCTTAAGTCGAGAAACATAGGACGAAGAGCCAACTATCCTTTCATTAGGGTCGTTGGTTTTTTGCGTTTAAAGTTATGACCCCAGACTTCCCTCGACCGCTTCTTTGACAAGGTCCACGACATCGCTTGGTAAAGAACTGTCCGCTGGGAGCCTTAGCTCTGTCGCGTCTGGGAAGTGATTGAGCCAAGTGATCTGCCGTCGTGCAAAGCGACGAGTCTTGGTTTTAATCTTTGTGATGGTCTCTTCTAGATCCGTCCCAGCTTGAATATGGCGGAAGAGATCCTGATAGCCGATGGCCTGCAGTGGTCCTCGGGAGAGCGTTTGCGGAAGCTCCAGGAGCGACCGGCATTCCTCAAGCCAGCCATTTTTCATCATCCTATCGACGCGA
>JARGOJ010000377.1 GCA_029210225.1 Planctomycetota bacterium | reverse complement strand
AGGCCGAGCGTCCCTCGCTGAAGAGCTGGAGTGGCCCGAAGATTTGGGGCGCTGCGATGTTCGCGTTGTGACGGTCCCAGCCGAGCTTCACCAGACCTTTAAGTGCTCCGAATCTCTGCCTCTCTATCAAATGATCGCAAAGAACGTCGGTATTCGCCGCGCCCGAGGCGAATACGTCCTCGCCACGAACATTGATCTCCTCTTCTCCGACGAACTCTGTCACTATTTAGCCACCGCGAAGCTCGATAAAAATACGATGTATCGAATTGATCGCCACGATGTGGAAAAAGATGTTCCCTTGGGCGCGTCTGTCGAGGCTCAGCTCGAATACTGCAAAAACCATCTCATTCGCGTCAACGCACGGGAAGGCACCTTTCCTCTGACGAAAGAAGAGCTACGGGTTATCAATGAAAAGGACGTCGTCGATCCAGACTCGGGCATTTACTTCGGAGCAGGTTTCTTCGGCACAGAATCCAGTGGTCCCAATGGCGAGTGCTTGCGGTGGGGGGAATCCTCAGGGGAGATGATTGTTCTGGGAAGCAAGGATAAACGCTTCTTACAATTGGATATTGGCTTGGGGCCTGGGGTTCGCTATCAAGCATTTGAGCTGCGTATTTCAATTCCCGGAGTCGACGTTCAATCCTTCCGCTTAGATAAGCGGCAGAGTCTTAAAGTCATGGTCCCTGGCACCACGGAACTGCGCCAAACTCTTAACTTCAAGGTGATTGGAGGAGGCGAGCAAGACCCTGGTTGGACACGGATCCTCAATTTCTGCATACATCGAGCCGAGTGGACCACTGAGTCGGACAGTCATTCTTTAAAGCCGAAGCTCACTCAGAGAATTACCGATCGCCTACGCCGCGCCTATCACAAATTTAAGGGAAGGGAAATGGAGGGTGTGCTATATCCACGACTGTTGCACACCAATGCTTGTGGTGATTTTACGATGTTGTCGAAAGAGAAGTGGTTGGCGATATTGGGCTATCCTGAATTAGAAATGTACTCCATGCACATCGACAGCTAGGGCTGCTACGAGGCCTTTCACGCTGGCCTCAAAGAAGAAATTCTCCCTGATCCCATGCGGGTTTATCACATTGAACACGGCGCCGGGTGGACTCCTGACGGGGAACAAAATCTTTTTGACGGATTAACGAAGCGTGGAATTGGCTATCTGACCTATCAAGATTATCTCGACTACGTCGCAAAAATGCGGGAAAAAGGCGGGCCGCTGCTCTTCAATAAAGATAAGGGCGACTCTTGGGGACTGTGGGATCACAGCTTGACTGAGACCGTCGTAGGACCCAATCAGACCTTGTCTGTCACTGTTGAACAGAAGTAAACTCGGCAGTCCTCGATAACAAACTCCGACGTTCGTCGTGCGATGTTCTCGTTGGCAATGAGCATTGCTACGGGGGCGCCAGCTTTCAATTCGACTTCCAAGAATTGTATGATCGACTCGTCCATGAATTGAGGCTCGCCGCTCTGGCAGCGCCAAGTTGTCCTCGCTTCGTCAAAGAGCCCGAAGCTCACCTGTCCCGACAACATTTTCAATCGGACCATAAATAGATATCGTCCGTCTTTCTCAACTTTGAGGTCGGGGCTGTGACAGAGCCAATCATAGGTGTTGGGGCTTGATACGACGTGAAAGCCATCGGCGCTGTGCTCAGCCTTTTTTCCGTCGAGCTTATTAATCAATGACCAAAAAGGGACAAGGTTTGGATTCTCTTCCTCACTATCTACAGGATGGAGCTTCAATTGAGTCTTATCTATCTTCAACCGTTGGTAATTGGCGACTCTCGTAGAATCCCAAAATTTGGGAGCCCTCCCTTGCGTCGGGCAAGTCTTGCAAGGAGCGAAGAGGGGGCCCGATTGGAGGCTTCTTCTGAGTTCGACAAAGGCTGGGCTGTTCCAGGCTTCGAAGAAATCAGTCTGTCCGTCATAGTCATTGCGTTCGAAGCCCGGGACTGAGTCCATGTAGCAACAGGGGGAGAGCTTGAATTCAAAGTCATTGAGATTGAGATTGTAATAGACGAAGGAACACTGAAAGGGCGCTTCGCGCTGAAATGGGTTTTGATTGCCATAGAGCTCTAGATCAGACTGGGTCGTTGGCAATTTAAGCCCTCGGGAGCTTGAGCCTTGTGTTTGCTGATAGAGCTCGTCATAGAAGCTTGTAACCTCCGGGGCTTCCCGAGCGTCGGCACGGCTGTACGTTTTCGGCGGCGACTTCTCTAAAAACTCGCGGTCCTTTTCCTTGAACAGTGGCACTCCCCAGGATTTGGGATCGCTCTCGACAGGAACGGCAGAGGCGGCGATGGCGTCTTTTGCGGATTGAGCGAGGGCATCGAATTCGGTGTGATCGCCGGGGCTCAATGTATGATAATTGAGTCCGGGAATGGCGTAAGACTCCGAGGCCATAAGGGTGCGGATGTAAATGTTATTGACCCCGAGTTCATTGCCAAGCTTCACAAAGTCAACTAACTCCGGGAGGTTCTGTTTCACCACGACGAGGGAAATATTCACTAAAATTGGCGCCCCTGCCTCGCGCTTGGCGATCAATTTCTTTATTCCATTGATGGCTCGCTCAAAGGCGTCGGGGCCGAGTCCCATAACGACGTTGTGTGTCTCAGGGCAGGCGGCGTTGAGGCTGATGTTATAGGTCATGACGTTCATTGCTTCGAGTTCTTTCTCATAACGGTTCAGTAGATAACCGTTCGTGATGAGATAGACCGAGCAGCGAGGATCGACGAGTTGAGAGAAGCGTTGACTGAGGGCTTCAAACTCAGGGTGAATAAGCGGTTCACCGTGACCGGCCAAGCCGAGCAGCTTGGCGTTTTTAATGAGTGTGGTGAAGTTCTCAAGTTCTTCTAGTTTGAGCCAGCGCTTGCCCCGAAGCCAGGAATTACAGAATGTGCAGGCGGCATTGCAGACATCGACGATAGGAAGGCAGACGTTCCAAGGATAAGATTGAAGCTCGGTGACGCCGTTTTGGTATTCCCAAAGGTTTGTTAAGTAGTTCGCGAGCCATGGATCTTGGGCGCAGACCGATTGAACTTGGGGCAATGTGTAGCGTTTAAGCTCGGTAAGAACCGCTTCCACTGGCCATTGGTGAATCGTGTCGAGGCGCTCGCGTAACTCGCGGTCTTTGCTATTTTCAAAGCCCAAAGACTGCAGGACTCTGCCAATAATTGAGACCATAATGCTCTTTCACTAAAAGTAGATCCGCCCCAAGGGTACGAGCGCAGTTCTTCCGATTCAAGCCTAAAGCGATGTGACCCCGTGAGTCTTATTGAGAGGGCGGTTTTAGAAAGTCGAGCATCGCCGCCACGCTCTCTGTTGGCTTCTCTTCATAAGACATGAGCCCGGCATTGGATAGGGTGACGAAGCCCTGGTAATTTTTGAATTGGGGTCCCATAGCCTCGGCTTCTTTGAGAGGAAAGAATTGATCCTTTTCTCCCCAAATTAATTTTACCGGAGCTTCTATTTCACCGTGAAGGTCTTTCAGTGAATCGACCACATCCCAATCAATGGCCATGACGTAGTTCATGCAACCCTTCCAGCGCTGTGTGTCAGTGAGGAGTGGGGTGACGTAGCCTTTGTAGAATTCGTCGTTAAAGAGAGCTTTGTTTTGGTAGGCGTAGCCAAAGCCTTGCTTGGATTCGACGAAGGACCGCTTGCTAAGCATTTTGCGAAAGACCCACCAAGAGCCCGGGAGCTTTAGGAATTTCAAGCCGAGGGTCGCTCCGTTTGGCCGGTGCCCCGGAATCTCTGTGTCGAAAATGACCATCTTCTCAACGCGCTGTTTTTCTTTGTGAGCGAGCAGTCGAGCGATCGTCGCTCCAGTGTTGTGAGCCACGAGGGAGTAACGGGTCAGCCCGAGCTTCTCTATAAATTGACCCCATGTTTTGGCTTGACTATGAAAACTGAAATCCGTCGCTTTACTCCAGCTTGAAAGGCCTAAACCTGGGGAGTCGGGGAGGATGCAGTCGAAGTGTTTGCTGAGTTCGGGAATCAGTGAGCGGTAGGTTGCGCTCACGAGGGGCCAGCCGTGAATGAACAAGAGCGGGCTTCCCTGACCGATGCGCCGATAGGAGATGGTCGTATGTGAGAGCGTGACCTGGCTCGTCGGCAGTCTCCGGAACTCTTCAAGCTTCATGATCAGGCCAAATCGCCTTGGGACTTCACAACTTGGGCTTCAATCCAATCGTAAGTGCGCTTTAAGCCAGCTTCGAGAGAGATCTCTGGCTCCCACTTAAGGGTGTTTTTCAGGAGTGTGTTGTCCGAGTTTCGGCCACGAACGCCCTGAGGACCCTCGATGTGTGTTTTACCGACCTCAATTCCGGCGGCCCTGGCGATGATATCGGCGAGCTCGTTGATCGTGACCATGCGGTCTTGACCGAGGTTTACCGGATCGGTAAAGTCGGACTCCATCAACTTTTGGATGCCGAAGGTGCAATCGTCAACGTGACAAAAAGAGCGGGTTTGGAGTCCGTCGCCCCAGATATCAATGTTGTGATTTCCAGAGAGTTTGGCCTTGGCAATTTTCCGGCAGAGGGCTGCAGGGGCTTTTTCCCGGCCGCCTTCCCAGGTGCCGTTCTCTCCGAAGATATTGTGAAAGCGCACGATGTGAGTTTGTATGTCGTATTCTTCGTTGTAGCGCAGGCACAGGCGCTCTGTCACTAGCTTTTCCCAACCGTAGGCATCCTGGGGTTGGGCAGGGTATGCGTCCTCTTCTTTGAGGGGCGTGACGGCAGCCTCCGTCTGTTTGTATTCAGGGTAGACACAGGCTGAGGACGTGTAGAGGTAGCGCTTCACGCCATTGAGACGAGCGGCATCCAGCGTGTGAAAATTGATGAGGGTGTTGTTGTGCAAGATTTGGGCGTGGAACTTCGAGATAAAGCCCATACCTCCCATATCCGCCGCGAGGGCGTAAACCTGATCAACGTTCCGGGTCGCTTGAAGGCAAGCGTCCCAGCGACGGAGGTCGAGGATCTCGAATTCGTCAGCGTCGGTCTTCGTGAACTCAGGTTCTTTGAGGTCGACCCCGCGGACCCAGTATCCGAGCTTCTTTAAATAGGTGACTAAGTGGTGGCCAATAAATCCGCCAGCGCCGGTGACTAATACGCGGGTTGTCATGGTCGTCTTTCCTTAAATTCGAGAATTTCAATTACCTGGGACTGATTTGATCAATTGTTTTTCGAGTGGTGAGACGACTTTGGCCCGCGACCAACGGTTAAATAGCGGACGGTTTCACTCATGGATGCTTCGTCTAAGATTCGCCAACAATCAATGATTGTTTTTTGTCCGTCTTCGCTATTGAAATGCTCAGCTTTTAGACCCTTAAACTCATCCCAGGAAACAGTGATAATAATGACTGAAGCGCCTTTTACAGCTTCGACAGCGCTGCTGGCGAATTCAATTTGCTCTAAAGTCTTTAGTTCTCTCCTGGCGTTGTCCATGGCCTTTGGATCATAGAGGATGAGCGGGATCTTCTCGCTTCGTAGCTCACGAACAATCTCAAGCCCTGGGGAGCAATCCACGACGACAGTGCCCGGCTTGTAAGAGAGGCCGAGAATGGCGACTTTTCCAGACTCAGGTAGATGATTACGCGCCAATTGGCAAAGGTGAGAGCGTTGAGATTGGTTCTGCTGCTCCGTCGCCTCCGCCAAAATCGCCGAGATTCCATTTTTTCGCGCCATAGCAGCGAAGGCCTGATTGTCTCTTGGGAAGCATGGGCCACCGTAAGCGAGGGCTCCCTTTAAATATTTACCACCAATGCGGCTGTCTTTTCCGATGGCGTGGCTGACGACGTCGGCGTCGGCATCGGGCAAGGTTTCGCAGACCTGGGCGAGCATGTTGGCGTAGGAGATTTTCGTTGTGACATAGGTATTCACAGCGATCTTGGCAAGCTCGGCGTTGACGAAGTTCATCCGCGTGACGGGGCAGGTCTTCTTGTGTGTCTTTGCCAAGATGCTTTCGAGCATGTCCCCTGACCGGGTGTCAGCTTCGCCGATGAGTAGGAAGTCGGGGTTCTGCATATCCCGTATGACTGTCCCGAGGGCGATGAATTCTGGGCTGTAACAGAGGCCGAAGTCAGCGCCGCACTTCTTACCGGACTCGTCCTCCAAAATTGTTTGAATGACGCTTCCCGTATCTCCAGGCATCACGGTGCTCGTGACGACGACAAGGTGATACGTTGACTTCTCTTTAAGGGCCTTGCCAATGCCCTTGGCGACAGCTTCAACATATTTGGTCGTGAATATGCCCCGCTCGTCGCTCGGAGTGGGAACGATGATAAAGCTGGCATCACATTTTTGAATGGCTTCGCCGATTTCGGTCGTGGCCCTAAGGCGCCCGCTGTTCTCTGCGATCATCGCTGAAAGACCAGTTTCGTCGACAGGAGCCTTGCCATTGTTCAGGGCTGCGACGAAGGTCTCGTTGAGGTCGACCCCTGTGACATCAAAGTCGTTGTCCGCGAAGACGGCGGCCATACATGCGCCGAGCTTTCCGAGTCCGACGACGGCCAGGTGGTAGTTTGAAGCAGACATCTCGCTTACTCGTGGTTCTAAAAGGGGATGGCGAAGTGAAAGGGCGCCAAGTTTGCCAAAAGTCATGGGCTTTTGGCGGAAATTTCCCGAGTTTTTCGCGAGGTCCAAGGGATTTGGACGATTTCCCCGATCCTTTTCAATCGAAACGAGTTTTTCCCTCCGCTTCCAGCCAGAAAGCCAGCAGCTTTCGCTTTGTCGGAGTCGCCCTAGAAAAAGGGTCACGCTCTTACCCTCAATACGAGAATAAGAGCGTCTTGGAAGTCAGGGATTTTGGAGATTTAGCGGGAGAGCTTGGCGATCGCTTTGTTGACCGCGATCCTGACGACTCTTGATGGATCTTTCTTGTGGGCGATCAATGCTTCGAGGACCCCTGGATCACCCTTCCCAATGGCTCCTAAGGACTGCGCGCTGCGGCGCCGAACCAATCCGTCTTTGTCTTCAAGCGACTTCATGAGGCGCCGCCTCGTGCTCATTCGGATTGGAGTCGTCGTGAGTCCAAGGGCGCGAGCAGCGCTTGCTCGAACAATCGGAGATTCGTCGTCGAGGCTGACTTCGAGGATCTTTGTGGCGTCCGGAAATATAGGCATCTCGCGGAGGCTCTCGACCTTTGTGGCGGCCCAGATCCTCAACTTCGGATGTTGGTGATTGAGCAACTGAATTGTGCTCTTTCCATAGATCCGGATTTGGTTCAAGACAGACTGGGCGCGCTTTTGAAAGACCTTCGATTCGCTTTGCAAGAGCTGAAACATGGCTGGAACAACGTCGTTTCCGATGTGACTGAGTAATTTTTGGAGTTCAGGTTCAAGATCGGCGGGGACTTCGAGGGCGGCGAAGAGCTTGACCTTGGTCGCCGCTTGAAGGGGAGCGCTTCGCAATGATTCAAAGGCTATGCTTCGGAGCTTTGCTTCCGGGCTGTTGACGAGCTTAAGGTTCAGGGCCAGGCCCTTCTTGCCCCAGGGACGCACGATTTGCAAGGCCTTCAAGAGCTGTTCCTTGCGGCTTTGTTGAGGTTGGTGAAAGAGTCCTATGATTTCTTCCTCTAACTTTTCCCTCCCAAGGGGCCCGGACTTGGCTTGCTTTGACCAAGCGATCGCGACCTCCGTGGCGAGATTGCAATCGTTACCAGTGAGGATTTTCTCAAACTCCGGACCAACGATGTCCCAGTTCTCTTTCTTCTTTTTGCAGAGGCGCGACAAGCTATGGATCGCAACCTCTACGACGGAATCGTCCTTGTCGTTGAGGGTCATGACAAGCTCTGGGGTGATCACCGCGCTGGGGGCGTCAAGAGTTCCAATGAGGTGAGCGGCGTGGCGACGGATCATTGGGTTGCTCGAACGGAGGCTCGTCGCAATGATCTCTCCGGTACTCGTTTCGATGGAGGGCTCCGGAATCTTCGTCAGCGCCTTCCTTATCAACCGCTTCACATAGTTCGACTTCTCCTTCGCTTTCC
>JARGOJ010000376.1 GCA_029210225.1 Planctomycetota bacterium | reverse complement strand
TTCACGGCTCAATGAGCAGTCAGAGCCCATGGATTTAAGGATGACAGAGCACTAGGGTCTAGAGCAACGCGAGTTCATATGACCCAAAATACGGCGCTGATTCTGGGTGTTCTGGCGGATAAATGGCGGTTTTCTAGTCGGCTGCTTCGTCCGATTCCTTCGTCTTCTGATCAGGGCCGAGCTTTAGAGCATCGAGGAATTCCTGCACGGCTTCCAACGCTAGTTCGGGCTTTGCTTGCAAGATAAGGTGAGGCGCCTTGAGGGTCTTGATTTGAATGGTGGAATTCAGCGATTGAAGTCTCTTTCCCGCTGAGCCCCCAACAAAGCGATCTCCATTTCCCTGGAGGTAGAGAGTTGGAACCTTGATTTTGGACACCTGATCGCGGATATCGACGGTCGCCAACTCTCTGAAGCGATGGGCGAGCACCGAAGAGTCGACCTTGGCGATGGCTCCCTGCATCGTTCTCACAAGCGTCAAATCGGCCTCCCAGCCGAGAAGCAGTGCGCGAAGCGCGAAGCCGGGGGGACGCAGGCGCACCATGAGAGTCAGGAAGGGAAAAGCGAGTCGGACCAAAGCTCCCGGTATGGGATGGCGGGCAAAGCTGGAGACCAGAATCAATGCCTTGCAGCGAGTTTTCCCTGAAGCCACCTCCTGCATAGCAACCGGACCAGAAAAGGAGTCGACGATGAGGATAAAGTCTTCGTTGGGCCAGCGTTCGTGGGTGTAGAGACAAAGATCGTCATAGCCCAAGCGCTGATCCGTTGGGTAGGTTATGACCTCGGAATCAATGCCTAAGCCCTCTTTTATCGGGCCGAGCATCTCGCCTAAGCCATCAAGTCCGGGTAGAAATACAAAGCGCATTGGAATAGCCCATCACACCCTTTTGGGCCGCCCTCAGATAATCCAGCCAAGGAGACACGCGACTAAGCTCGCGAGGCATAGAATAAGAAGCCACTCTGGAGATCTCCCGACCGTGCGCAGGACTTGCTCGTAAGCTGAGTAACGATAGACCTCCATCTCATCTCCCCGCAAGAAGCTGCGAAGCTCGTCGACGAAGGCCCCAGCGCTCACCAAGCGATCTTTGGGGTCGGACCTGAGCGACTCCCTGGCGAGGGCATTCAGCTCGGGGGCAACTTCGGCGACCCGGTCTTTGGGTAAGACAGTCTGCCCTGAGATGGTTTGCTCTAGAAAGGAATCATTGTCCCCGGCAAAAGGGGGTGCGTTGGTCAAGATCTCGGTGAGTAGGGCCCCCAAAGCAAAGACATCGGCCCGGCCATCGAGCGCTCGGTCTTGGGCCTGCTCGGGGCTTATGTAACCTGGGGTGCCCAGGAGACCTTTCGGCTCGGTCAACTTGACAAAGTCGATTTCATCCGCCGAAAAGCTGGCCCCTGCATCAAGCATGTCACTGGGCGCTCTCTCTTCACTTCTCAAATCCTTCGCGAGGCCCCACTCGTTGACAAGGACCTCACCAAAGTGACCCAACATAATATTCGTTGGCTTGAGGTTGCGATGAACGAGACCCACGCTGTGAGCGTAAGCCAGGCATTCCCCAACTCGGGCGAGAGCTTCTAATAGTCGAGAGAGCTCGATGGGGTCGCGGCCTTCGCGATGATAACGACGAAGCCGCTGCTCCAAGCTTTGCCCCCGAATATGACCCATACGCAGAAAGTATTCCCCGTCGGTCGTTGTTCCCGCGTCGAGAATAGCAGGAACGGCAGGATGCCCAAGGCGCGAAGTCATACGAGCTTCCCGAAGGAACAATTGAATGCTTCGCTCGTCCTCAGCATCACCGTTTGGGCGATAGAGCTTTAGCAAGCTTTCCCGGCCGAGGCGCCGGTCCAGAACCCGGTAAAGCGCCTCTTTTGAGCTTCCATGCAGCTTCTCAAGACGCTTATGAATGATCTCGCAAGACGGCGAGAAGAACGGATCCTTGGCGAGGATTTTCCTCAGGTCGTTTCGAACGGCCTCTCTCGGGTCCAGAGGCGGGGAAATGATGGGGGTCTCTGACGCCGATGCCAGAAGCTCCGAGCTAAACGCTGGGATTTGGGCGGAGGAGAGCGGGTGCCCATGAAGCTTCATAGTTTGCTCGTCCATACCTCGACGACGCTTCTGAGTCCGAGCTTCGGCGTAGACCTGGGTGGCAAATTTCATTGTTTTTTCAGCGACCCCATCACCTTGATTGAGGTCGTCCGCTTCGAAAACAGGCATCGCCTTGGAGGATGGAATCGGCTTAAATTGACGAAAGCCTGGAACCTGAAACGGCTCCTGACAATGAGGGCAACGCCCCCGTTGCTCGGCATGAGAACGGATCACTCGCACTTGTTTTTGGCAGCGTGGACACGCTGTAGCGAAGGGCATATCTCGCGTTCTCTCCTGAGAGCAAAGCCTTGTCAGTCCAGGTATGCCCAAGCTTATCGGACGAAATCGCAGGGGCCGGGAGAATTCATGGAAAGAACTGCCTTTTTACAGAACTTCGTCGAAAAGTCCAATCCAAGCTAACGATGCTGGCACTCCGCTCTTTGCGACAAGGTCCAGCGTGGAGGGCAAAGAAAGTCGTCCAGAAAAAAAAGGAGCGTGAGTCTAACGGAACAGTTTTCCGTCCAACAGCCTCGACCTATCATTCCAAATCATTAGAGCCGCCTTTCTTTATTATTAATGACAAAAAATGATGGGATGCTCTATCGCGGGCCCCTAGCCAAGTTCAATTCTTTTACAATGAATTCTCAGAGCGCTCTTTATCTATGCGCGTTGTTCAATTTGGGAGAAATAGAGATGTCAGACGTCCTCAGTGTTGAAGTCTGGGATGCCACAGGAAACAAGCGTCAAACGGTGGAAGCACCAGCGGACGTGCCCATCAACCGCATTATGGTGGTGCTCATTGATAAGCTCAACTTGCCGCGCCATGGCCCCGATGGTCAATTGATGAGCTACAAGTTCCACCACAAGGCCAGCGGGAAGCAGTTGCTCGACGGGCAAACCCTTGGTGATGCTCAGGTCCAGAGCGGCGATATCCTACGCATTCAACCGGAGATAACCGCGGGATGACGACGAATAAGTCCGATTCGGACCTTCCCCCGGAAGAAGTCCCGGAAAAAATCTGTATTGATGCCGAAGAAGATCGCTTCGCTCGCTTTAAGCTCATCGCCTGGTGGGATCAAGAAAAGCTCCGCCGCAGCCGTGTCCTCGTAATCGGCGCGGGCGCCCTTGGCAATGAGCTTCTCAAGAACCTCGCTCTGCTTGGGGTCGGCCAGGTCTTCGTCGCGGACATGGATCACATTGAATTGACCAACCTGTGCCGCTCTGTGCTATTCCGGCCCGGAGACGAAGGTCAGCCCAAGGCGATGACCGCTATCAACGCAGCCAAGAAGATCTACCCCGACCAAAACAGCGAATCCTTCATGGGGAACATCACAACCTCCCTCGGCCTGGGGGTTTTTCGCTGGGCCGATGTCGTCCTTGGGGGCCTGGATAACCGAGAAGCCCGGCTCTTTACCAACCGCGCTTGCTTAAAAGTGGGAACGCCCTGGGTCGATGGCGCCATCGAAGCCCTCCAAGGCGTCGTCCGAGCCTTTGCCCCGGGAGATGACCCCTGCTATGAGTGCACTTTGGGAGAGAACGATTGGAAAATCCTTGAGGCCCGGCGCGCCTGCTCACTGTTAACCCGCGATGAAATGGAAGCCGGTCGCGTCCCGACCACACCGACCACTTCGTCCGTCGTCGCAGGTTTGCAATGTCAGGAAGCCTTGAAAATCCTTCATGATCTTGAGGGTGTCTTATACAGTCAGGCTTATGTTTTCGATGGGCTCTTTCACCAGAGCTACACGGTCAATTACAGTCGCAACCCAGAATGCCAATCTCATGAAGCCCTAGATATGATTTTCGAGACGGGCCTCGCTTCAAGCGATACGAGCCTTGGCGAGCTTCTTGAACTGAGCAAGCAAGCCTTTGAGCAGCTTGACGTCGGCATTGAGAACAACCCTGAGAACGTCTACAGCCTTGAGTTTGGCCGAGATATCATTGAATCGCTGCATTGCGCCAATTGCGAAGAGAGCCAAGAGAGCTTTGTTGTTTTAGGCGCTCTCACTATTGAAACAGCCCGTTGTCCGAAGTGTGACGGAGAGCGCTCTCCGAGCCTCATCAATCATGTCACTGAGGATAGTCCTATTCTTGAGAAGAGTCCCGCGGAGCTTGGCATGCCGCCTTGGGACATTCTCGTCGCTCGCTACGGAGAACTCTCAATCGGTCTTGAACTCGATGGAGATAAAGAGCTTGTGCTTGGTCGCATTCCTGCGAATGACGACTCGGAGGTTTTGTGACCGAAAAGAAGAGCCAACGTTGCGTCTCAAATGTCGACCCCAAGGATGCCCCTAGCGGCGCTTTCCCTGGTCGTCTCCCCAAAGATGAACTGAGAATTTGTGTCTTGCCTGGGGCCTATGAAGCCATGCTTCAACACGCCAAATCGAGCCTCGAAAATGAGGTTTGCGGCGTCATGCTTGGCCAGCTCAAGAAAGACAGCTCAGGGCCATACCTCATGATTGAGGACGTGATTCAGGGCCAAGCCGCTCAAAGCGCGCCAGCTAAGGTCACTTATACGGCGGAGACCTGGACCTACATTCATAAAGAGCAAGAGTCTAGAGATCCAAAGTTGAAGATGGTCGGGTGGTATCACACTCACCCTCGCTTTGGCATTTTCCTCAGCTCTTATGATCAGTTCATTCATGAGAACTTCTTCTCGGTCGAGCCCTGGATGGTGGCCTTTGTCATTGATCCGGTCAAAGATGAAGAGGGCTTCTTTTATTGGAGCCGCGGCAAGATCACAAGGGCCTTAAGGCATTGGATTGGTGACCAACCTCGCATTAGTGATGGCTCTGAGTTTGACGGACGAGATATCCAGGACGATCACAACGCTCAAGCGCCAGCCCCGCGAATTCAAAGACCTGGGCAAGAGCAACCGGCAGCGGGCGCTCCTCCTGTCGCCATGCAGGAAGATCTTGGCCTGGGAGGATTTTCAAATGGCATCGTTTTAGGTCTCATGGGCTTGTTCCTCGTCTACCTAATAATGACCTTGATTTTGCCCGACAAGAACAGCCGCGCCATACAAGAAATGGCGACCCTCCAAAAGAGCACCCTCATGGTTCAAGGCGATCTCGCTTGGGAATTAGCAGAGATGCGCAAGCATTTAAAAGTCCCAGAGAGTCCACGCCATGGCACCCTCCAAGTCCGTATCCTTCGGCTAAGGCAGCGTTTAATGGAACTGGAGAAAGAGGCCAAAGAGAAGGGTTTGATCAGCAACAAAGACAAAGCAGAGAAAACAGAGGACAAAGCAAAAGAGAAGAAGTAACAGCATCCCCAGGCGGCTCCTTCCACAATCATTAGGACCAGGTGACATGGTGAATACAGACGGCGAGAAACAAGCATGAGTGAACCCATCCGGATCAGTCACGACGATCTAAACGACGCCAAGGTTGATGAGGTCCTCGCCCAAGAAGCTGCCTATCGAGGGAGCTGGGCCGAAGAGGGCGGCGGCGGCGAAGCCATTGGCTCTGTCAAGCGCAACAACTCCGTCAAAGGCAGCGGTCGCGGAGACGGCATTTACTACACCGGAGTCGTCGTCACAGCCGTGATGGGCTGCATCGGCGCTCTGGCAGGATGGGCGGCCTGTGAAGGTTATGTGAACGAGGGCACCGGCAAAGAAGATGGTCTCGGTGGCTTCGCCCTCCCCATCATGCTCATCCTCTCGCTTACTGGCGCGTCCTTCATGATCGCCATCAGCGAAGGCTTACTCTCGCGGACCTGGAGCAAGATGCTCAGCAACGGCGCGATCGCTCTTGGAGTTGGCTTGGTCGGGGGCTTGGTCTGCATTGTCGTGGCGTCGATTCTCTTCGGTATCGCGGGCTTGACTGTTCAATTGGCCTTCGGCATTTTCGTCAAATCCTCAGCAAGCCAGTTTCCGAACGCGGAAGACCCAACCTTACCCTTCCCCCTACTCGTCGGCTTCATGTCGGCCCGGTCCTTTGCCTGGGCCGCCTTTGGTTTTGTGACAGGGCTCACCCCGGGGCTAACCGCTAAATCTCGCGACCTCACCATGGTCGGAATTCTCGGCGGCATCGTCGGGGGATTTCTGGGAGGCTTACTCTTCGACCCCCTCGTCAATATCTCAGGCGGCGCGGTCGTCAGTCGCTGCATTGGCTTTGGCTGTATTGGGCTGCTCTCGGGCTTCTCCATTGGCTTCATTGAACAACTCAGTAAAGATGCCTGGCTCTACATGGAAGCCGGGCCCTTGGCTGGCAAGCAGTTTGTGATCTACAAAGATCCGACCCGCATTGGCTCTTCACCGAAGTGCGAGGTCTTCATTTTTAAGGACTCGGAGGTCGAACCGGAACACGCGGCGCTCCGAAGAGCGGGGCAGACCCACGAAATCGAGAGCCTCGGGTCTCAGCCGGTCATTGTGAATGGACAACGAATTAACAGGCAGCGTCTTGAAGACGGCGATCAAATCCGAATTGGCCGAGCGTGCTTCCGTTATTACGTTCGCTCTAAGAAGCGGAAGGTGAAGTAGCCATGGCACGTATCGCTGTCGTTTGTCAATGTGGTCGGCGCCTCACTGTTGGCGCTGAAATGGCTGGAAGAAAGGG
Source organism: Planctomycetota bacterium (assembly GCA_029210225.1). Classification (GTDB taxonomy): domain Bacteria; phylum Planctomycetota; class J058; order J058; family JARGOJ01; genus JARGOJ01. The sequence continues at coordinate 1,374 of JARGOJ010000376.1, read as the reverse complement.
TCGCTGTCCTTCTTGTGGCGACCTCATGCAAATTCCCCACGCCGCCCCTGCCCCGAGCAGCCGCGGCGCTCCGGTGCAGAGTTACTCCGGGGCTGTGGGTACCCCCGTTGATTCTGTCGAGACCTCCACCACCTGCACCATCTGCCAAACAATGATTGAGCAGACGGATCCTCTCACCGAGTGCAAGGCCTGCCTCTTAGGCTTCCACGCAGAGTGTTGGGAGGAATATGGTGGCTGCGCGACTTATGGCTGTAAGCAAGCACCCAAAACGGAGAAGAAGGCAGAGGATGTCCGGAAAGAGTGTCCTTATTGTGGGGAGATGATCCGGGCGAAGGCCGTTCGCTGTCCATCCTGTCGAGAGCGTTTTGAGGATGCCCGCCCTGTTGATAGGGACGAATATTTTCAAGAAATGATGGATGCTCCGGTCCGCAAAGCCTTTCGATCTAAGACTCTCGGTTTCCTGGCGGCGTCCATTGTGCCTTGCCTTGGTCCTATCATGCTCGTTCTTGGTGTGATGTGGTTAAAATCAAAGGACGAGGAGTTTGAAAAAGTCGGGAATGTGTACCGCGTCATTATTGGCACTGGAACCACCCTCGGCGGCATTCACACCGTCCTCCTCATTCTCTTCCTCCTATCCCTGGCGGTTTCATGAACGAGCCTCTTGTAGAACCAGCATCTGGCCGCGTCATAGGCAAGACCTGCCCGCATTGCAACGACCCGATCACCTCTGGGGATCCGGTGCTCAATTGCGCGTCGTGCCTTTGCCCTCAACACGCCGCTTGTTGGCGCTCCGCCGGGGAGCTTTGCGCATCGTATTTCTGCGCCAAAGAGACAAGCCGAACCATTGAGAAGGCCGACATTGTCATCACCTTCGAAGACACCCAGCGCCCGGCGCCCACGGCCAGAGCCCTTCCTCGGCGCGTGTCAGCGACCCCAGTGCCCGTTAAGAACGACCCCTTAGCCAATACCTCCCTGGCCCTCGGCTTGCTCTCTATTCCTCTTATAGGTTGCGCCTTTGGCCCTGTCGCGGTGCTGCTTGGGGCGGTGAGCATCGGCCGCATTGGGGCATCTGGACAACTCAAGGGCCGTGGCCGGGCCATCTCTGGAATCGTCTTTGGTTTGTTCGCCACCCTCGCGTGGTTTGCCGGTGTCGGTTATTACGTCTACGAAAAAAGCCCTGGGAAAGCGGGCCCTAATCCTTTCCTCACAGCGGCAGAAGCTCCCAAGCCACCCACAAAAGCCGAGCTTGCCGATATTCCCGTTCATATTCGCCGAGCCTTGAAGGCCAATGTCTTCATTGAAGGTCAGAGTGGCTTTAGCAAGTGGATTGGCTCGGGCATTATCGTCAGCGCCACCAACAATCAAATCCGCGTC
>JARGOJ010000375.1 GCA_029210225.1 Planctomycetota bacterium | reverse complement strand
GACGATACCGAGGATGGAGTGATCGATGAGAACGACGTCTCAGACTTGGTCCTCGTCGCTGGCTTTAGCCACGATCCTGAGCGGGTTTGTTCCCGGCAAGGTCTCTCGAAGTTAGATGTCGCCGCTGGCGCCGAGGCCCTGGACGTCGCAGTCAGCGCGGGCAATCCATACACCCTCACAGGAAACACACTCGATAATGCGCCTATCTTGCCGGGTTCCGTCCAGCTCGTCTTCGATGGCGCGACCACGCCTAAGATCGCTGTAGATCGTCGCATTGGCCCGGGACTCGGAGTGATTATTGACCTCAGCAGTCCTGCGATTCCGCGTTGTTACATTGACTACGCCACGGGAGCCTTGCTCGACACCTTCCCCAACGCGCCCTTGGGAGCACTTCTTGGAACGACGGCGGTCACTGTCGATAGCACAGCGGGGGCGGGTTATTCTCAACGCTTAGAGCTGACCGACAACATCAACGCTGCCACCTTTATCACGACGACTTTGCAAGAAGGCGACATGATCTCGGTGAGTGGTTTTAGTTGGAGGGGCCTAAGATTGAATGGTGATGGAACCGTCAACCGAACTGGAATTGACTCCGACGCCACGGCGCCCATTGTCTTTGGAACTCAAGCGGGCCGAGTCGATACCGTCCAAGAACTGCTCGACGCGGTGGCGACGCTCTACGAGGGATCGATCCAAGTGGCAACGGACTCCGTTGAATCAAGCCTAGACGACCAGGGCCAGATTTGTTTTCGGATCATGTCCAATGTGAACGGGACGGAGCCACGTTACAACACGACCGCAGATTTCAACTTCAGTGATAGCCAGGGCAACACTTGGCCACTCTTCGAAGATCCGCACGGTCGCGTGACCATTTACAGAGGTCGCGCTGGTGGTGGCTTCTTTAGCCCCAACCTCTCCCAAGAGATCATCAATCCAAGCGATGGACAGCCGCTCTTTCCAGCGCCGTTCTTCCCCGCCACCCGGGCGGAGGTTCCCCCTCTTCTTCCAGAGAGCCCCGACGCGAATGGCAAAGCGACCGCTCCTGGACCCGGAACTATTGACGATGTCTACGCCCTCGCCGACCTCACCGGCGGCATGGTTCAGTTCCCCTTTTCCGTGTCAACGGCGAGCGGCGAGCTTCCGCTCTTCCCCGATCCCACGAATCCTCCAGCGAACGGCAGCGTAGGCGTTGGCTCGGCGGGAGCAGGAACCTTCATTGGCGGCTTTAGACCACGGACCGCAACTGTTGGCAAGATCTTCTCAGTGATTCCCAACGTGCCCGCCGATCCATTTCCCGACATTGTTGTCGCCAACGGAGGAGACGCGTCACTGACAGCGATGATTCAGGTGCCAAAAGCCAATCTCATTCCATTGAATCCCGCCCTCGGACTCTTCTTTCAAATCTTTGATTTCCTTGATGGGGCCTTCGTGACTCAGAATCTTGACGTCGCTGGCTTGATCAATTCTCAACTGGCAGCTGCAAATCAACAAAGCTTCTTTGTCAAACCCAGCTCCTTTGATTTTTGCCGGGTTCGCTCGGCGGACATTGACGGCGATGGCTTTGTTGATCTTTATGGACACGCTGGACAGTTCTTCCTGACTGCGAGGAATCTACTTGGAACTCTCAATCCTCCTGCAGTTCCCTTCGATGTAAGGTTAGCGGTCGTCGGATTGAATCCGGGCTTTCCTCAAATTGGAGACATCAACAGGGATGGCCGCAAGGACATAATGGTCCCCGTTCAGGCGACCGCCGAAATTGCGGCGTTGATCAGTGTCCCGCCTGTGACTGAGTTACTGGCGACCGGCACCGGCGCGCCGATGACATTGAACGCTCAGGCGCTCACAGGATTTGAAGCGGGACGAGCGACTCCTTTCCCACCCTCAGTCACGGTTACTTTCGAGTCCGGAGGCGTCCCGCACCTTATCAGTCGAGAGATTCCTTTGAGCACGACGAACTTCAACCTTGTGTTGACTCGCGACCCGACGAACGCCCAGGGAATGCAAGCAGACCTTGGTGTTGTCGGTGGCTACAACCCATTGACCTTCGAATTGACCTTGAGCACTGGAGTCAATGTGGACGCGGCGCTGAACGCGAATTACGACCAATTCTTTACGAGCAACTACACGAACAACGCGAACCTGACGAACTTTAAGCTGATTAAGTTCCCAACTGGATTTATCCCCAATGACTGTATTATTGCGGATCTCAACGGTGACAGCCTCGACGATATGGTCACCGTTGATACTCAGCCGAACAGCATTAGCGTGTTCTTCCAAGTCAATGAATCGCCGTTGGATAACTTCATTAACCAACCAACAGGCTTGGGTCCATTGTTCATCTCGAAAGCGGATGTGATCTCTGGGAACGGAGTGACCGAGGTCATGGTGAGTAACTCGGCGAGTACTTCAGTGTCAATCTTCGTCCCCGATCCGATCTTGGGCTTAAGGTTGGTTCAAGAAGTACCCCTTGCCTTGCCTGACCCTGCCAACCCTAGCCAACCCTTGGGCCAAGTCCCAGTTCCGCTCTTGCCCTTTGGTGGTGAAGGCGCCGACTTGGATGGTGATGGTGACGATGACTATGTCGTGGCTTGCTCTGCGGTTGGTGGCGCCTCGAGCTTCAACCAATTTGCTCCGGGGATGCCAGGGCCCTTTAGCGGCGGCTGGGTCATGATTCCCGGTATGTCTCAGGCCGAGTTAGACGCGGGCGGGAAATTTGCTCCCACAACAGTTGGTCTCGGCTTCGGTGCGCCCATCGATTTGACCTTCGCCGACTTGAACAACGATGGTTTGCTCGACATCGTCTTGGGGAACAACGTCAGCTCCTTCATGTCGTTTTACCTCAACAGAGGAGGACAGCACCCCATATTTGGTGGTCCTAACTTTGGGAACTTGACCACAGTGCCGACTCTGGAGCCATTCTTGGCAACACCCAGGGGGGAGCCGTCTCAGGTAGGGCGGATCTTTGTGACACGCGCTGGCAACCCGGTTCAAGTCTCGTTTACCGATCTAAATAACGATGGCCGACGTGACGTGATTTTTGGAGCGGGTGATCCTCGTGAAATACCATCGGGGCTCGCTTCGGTCGGCTTTATGCAAGGCGTTGACCCCACGCTTAATAACAACAACAACTTCGGGATAGAGAATGGGATTGTGGCCGATGCCTTCCAGGTGAAGTATATCGCCGTGGACAATGTGACACCTGGTGGTTCGGTCTCGATCGCTGCCGCAGACTTTAACAATGATGGTTTGCAGGACATTGCCTTTGGAGACCTGACGACGAACGCGGCGGCGGGCATTTGTTTGAATACGACTGATCTGATAAACAGTCCGCAAAACATTACCTTCTCAGTAGCACCCCTCGCCGCACTTGGGCAGCCAAGCGCCTTGGATGTGGGAGATCTCAACAATGATGGCTTCGTCGACTTCGTGATTCCATCTCAGAGCGACCCGGTGATTTCGATTTATCTCAATGATCCGAATAACCCCGGAAGCTTCGGCTTCCCCATTATTCAGAGAGCACCTCGGGGAGCCGTGGGCTTGGCGATTCTGGATGTAAATAATGACGGCAAGTTGGATGTCATCACGGTGTCCCGAGACACCGACTCAGTGAACATATTCTTCCAGCGTTGATAGCCAGACATAGATTGGGGCTGTCATTGGGTGTTTCTCTTGCCCAGTGACAGCCCCATTTTCGTTCAGATCTTGTTCGTTCAGACTTCGCTGGCGCCCTGGCCGACGGCGTTAAACTCTTCGCCGATCTTGCGGAGGTAGTGGAATTCGAAGATACCGGTTTGGTGATTGTCCGAGAACATAAAGCCTAGGGCATAGTTACCCATCTCTTTAGCGTCGACGATGGTCAGGTCTTTAGGGACCGTGTCATAAATGATTTCGAGCTGCTCGGGAGTGCGCTCCTTTGTGTATTCCCGCCATTGAGCGCAGGGGCTCTTCAGGCGCAGAAAGCGACAGGAGATAAAGGTTTTTACCTTGTCTCCCCAGGTGATTGTCAGCCCTTTATTGAGGTCGACTTCCATGTCGTAGGGTTCGTATTTAGGATCGTTCTTGTCCGGTGCATCAGTCATGTCGAAGAGTCTCCTCATTCGCGTTGGGCTTGGAGTCGGAGCGAGTTTTTCCAAAGGGATCGTCGTTTTTGAAGAGAAAATTTCAAGCGCGAACTTTCTTTTAAATCGTTATCCTTGGCCACCGAATCAATCAGGGAGTCGATTATGAGTGCTGAGGGAATAGACTATCCATGGTTTGGACGCCATGATTTGAGCGGCTTTTGGGCGTTGTTTGCCGACAATTTGGCAAACATGGTCATTGTGAGCTCAGTCTGCGGATTTGTCTTTAATATGGGGCCGGATATTGTCTTCGGACACATCCTCCCGGGCCTTGGAGTTGCCCTCTTATTGGGGCTCGGCTTTTACGCATTGCTTGCCCGTTGGGTGGCACGGGACGAGCGCCGCAGCGATGTGACCGCCTTGCCCTACGGCATCTCAACTCCGGTTCTCTTTGTCTACCTATTCGGAATCATTGGGCCTGTTTATGGAGTTGGGCTGGGTTCGGGGCTGAGCGAATCCGCCGCCGGAGAGATGGCCTGGCAAGTCGGTTTAGCCGCTGCCTTTATCGGCGGTCTCCTTGAAATGTGCGGGTCATCGATTGGCCCGGTCCTCAAAAAAATCACTCCTCGCGCAGGAATGCTCGGCACCTTGGCGGGGATTGCCCTGGTCTACATTGCCACCGTCCCCTTCGCTGAAATCATTGAGCATCCCTTAGTGGGTATGCCTGGTCTTGGGATTGTCGTGATCGCCTTGATTGCTGGAATAAAGCTCCCGGGAGGTCTTCCAGCAGGCTTGGTGGCGATTGTCCTCGGGGTCTTTATGGCGCTGACAACGGGGCTAGTCGTTCCAAGTGAGAGCCCAAGTTTGAGCCAGGGTTTTGCCTTTCCACTCCCTGTTTTTGGCGACCTCTTTCAGGGCTTGCGCTTGCTCTTCGTTGATCACACCAGCCTGCTGATGGTGGTTTTGCCGGTCGAGATATACAACTTCATTGAGACTATGAACAACGTTGAGAGCGCAGAAGCGGCCGGCGACGAGTATCCCGTGAGGATTTGCCAGGTGGCGGATGGCGCGGGGACCTTGGTTGGGGCGCTCTTTGGTAGCCCTTTCCCGACGACTGTTTATATTGGGCACCCGGCTTACAAGAAGCTTGGCGCTCGTTGCGGTTATGCCTTAGCCGTCGGCATAGTCATGTTTCTAATCGCGGTGTGCGGCTTCATGGACTTCCTCCGTCATTGGATTCCCATTGCTGCGGTCGCTCCTATTTTAGTTTTCGTCGGGATTACATTGTGTGGAGAAGCGTTTCGGGCCACGCCTAAGGCTCACGGAGCGGCCGTTGCAGTCAGTCTCATTCCTCACGTGGCTGACATCGTTGTTTTAAGAATGACAGGGGTTCTCCGAGAGACCGGGCAGTGGCTGGGGAGCGCCCCGGGAGAGCTCGGCGAAAAGATATCCAGCCTCGGGGGGCCCTTGCCTGCCGAGTTAGTGACGAATTTTTTGGTCACGGGAAACATTCACTATGTGGGTTTGGTCGCGCTTTCGAAAGGCGCCATAGTCGTGGGGCTGATTTGGGGGGCGATGGTCGCGTTGTTGATCGATAAGAAGGTTAAGAACGCTGGTCTCTTCGCCATCGTTGCTTATATTCTCACAGTGCTCGGCGTGATTCATCAGCCGGGAGGTTTAGGCTTTTACCCGGAGAGCCCGCTTGCCCTTAGTTATCTCTTCCTGGGCCTGCTTTGCTTTATTGCGCAGTGGTCCCCAACGATTAGGAATCCTCATGGTTTGAAGGTGAAGGAGAAGGTGGCGCCGGGGGGAGAGATTGAGATGAAGTTGGCCGAGAAGAAGCCAGCGCCTTTGAGCATTTCGGTGAAGCAACGATCTGAAGGATAGGAGTGGTCTAGAAGTTCAGGAGAACTTTGAGAACGCCCTTTTGGCCGGCCCGGGTATAGGCTTTGACTCCGTCATTGAGGGCGTGACTCTCACTAATGAGCGAAGAGACATCAACGAGGCGTCGCTGGAGAAGGCGTAGGGCTGCTCCAAACGGCCCGCAACGTGAGCCAATGAGCTTGATCTCATTGACCACCAAGTCGGCGAGATCGAGCTGGAATCGATCCTTGACGGTTGTTTTTAGTACGAAGCTACCTCGGGGCTTTAACAGACGTCGGGCTGCGGCGAAGCCTGAGGGATGACCCGTGCATTCAACGACGACATCGGCCCAGGCTGGGGGGAGCTTCGATTCCTCGGAGGCTGGCACGGTCTCTGTTTCGATACCCCGGTTCTTGAGTATTGCGAGCTTGCTTTCGTGATGGCCAATGACATGAAGATGGCAGCCGGTGAGGGCGAGGACCTGGGAAATGAGCAGGCCAAGCTTGCCGTCACCGATGATAGCGACCTTGTGTTCGGGTTGGATATGAATCTGTTCGAGGATTTCGCAGGCAGCGGCGAGGGGTTCTGTGAAGACGGCTTCTTCGTTGCTGACGTTGTCGGGAATGATATGGAGGTTCTCTGGGGGGAGGCGGGTGAATTGGGCGTGGGCGCCTGGGCGTGAGAGGATCCCAAGCACTGAACGGGTTGGGCAGTGTCGTTCGAGGCCTTTCAAGCAAGAGGGACAGTGACCGCAGGCGGCGTTGATTTCTCCGACCACTCTCTGGCCGATGAGCGTGGGGTTTGGTGATTCGAGGACCGTGGCGACAAATTCATGGCCGGGGATGCCGCGGAATCCCATGTAGCCCGATCGGAGCTGTAAATCTGTGTCGCAAATTCCCGCGACTTCGACTTTGAGAAGCGCTTCCCCATTGCTTTTCGGGGTCTCTAGCTCTTTGAGAGAAATGGAATTGTTCTCTAGAAATAGGGCTTCCATCGAATAGACTCTTCCGTCGGGGAGTTGAATGCATGAGTGGATTGTCGCGGCATTTTACCAATCCTCGTTAGGAAGACCTTATGAAGCTGAAAATACTCATTGGAGCAGGGCTCGTTGGCGTTGTCGGGCTGTGTTTTGTGCTCTTCCAGGCTCGTGCTGAGCCGAGTAAATGCGAGCGAATCCTTGAGCGCGTTGTGAAGCAAAGCTGCTCGGACGCCGATGAGCCCTGGGCGGCGGTTCATGGAGCCCTTGCGTTTGGCAAAGACTTCAAATCGAGCAAGGGGGTGTCCGCGATTGAGGCCTCCGTGCTGACCCACGCGAAGTTCAAGGACGGCCGAGTCACCTTTGAGGCGTTTAACTCAGAGGGCGAGCCTGTGGAACCTCATCCTGGTCTCTTCGCAAAAGTGGCTCTGGAGCTTGGCCATAAGATGGACAGCGAGGCCCTAAAAAAGAAGGGGCTGTCCGCAGAGAAGCTGGCTAAGGATAGTCTCTATGCGCTTGATATGAGTAAGTCGCTCCATAACCAAGAGTGGATGCTTGAGATCTTGTTTCGAGTGGGGTCAGAGACTCAGAAAAAGGAGGCCGCCGAAAAGGCTTTAGCGCTGCTTGAGGCCGAACAAAAGTATATGGAGCCAATGTTGGCCGATTGGGAAAAGTCGGTTCAGAGCTTTGTGAAGAAGGCGCGGAGGGTGAAGGGACGGCCGATGCCCGAGGCGATCCACCGCTATTTTTGTGGAGGGACCCATCTCTTTCATGCGGTGACCCTTGCGATTTCTAAGGGTTTGCTAGGTGACGCTGGCAAGAGTCGTTATGCCAAGCAAATGCAAATCCTGCTCTTCCGCGCTCAAGCGGAATCGAGCTATTGGAATCGTCAGATGACGAAGGTCTATGGGGCGTCCATGGGAGAGAAGCAGAAGCGATATCTGATTGACTTGTTCTATACCCAGAAGTTGAAGATCCTCGGCCACGCTGTCGAAAGTTGGCACAAAGCGCGTCTTTGGAAGGCTTACAAGGCGAGTGAGAAAGACAAGAAGATCATGGCGGTGGTGGTGAAGGACCTTGAGAGCACGGTCGAGTCCATCGACCGCCGAGGTCTCTAT
>JARGOJ010000374.1 GCA_029210225.1 Planctomycetota bacterium | reverse complement strand
GCCGAGGGGGACGTCAACGAGATCTCTCGCCCCCACAGAGTTAAAAATCAGTCTCTTCCTTCCAGGCAAGCGCCGTAGGGTCAGCCATAACGTCGCGCTGTTTTGCCAGTATGGAGCGCCAGCAAAGGGGTGAAGTCCCAGCGTAACTCCCTTATTCGGGTTTAATCGTGCCGGGCACTTCGGCCAGTTCTTGCGCCTCTTTTCTTCGCGCTCAATCAAATCGTGAAATCGCCACGGGGCGGAGTAGTAGAGAAGCTCGCGGCAGTTTGTATCGTCAGGATAGACAGACCTGAGGGTCTCTCGCTTGAGTGCCTTTTGCAATCCGACATCAATGTCGATGCTAAAGAGCTTGAAGGCTGTGCTCACGCGGCCGAGGGACATCAGCAATAGGTAGAGGGTCACCCGTTCACCGAGGGTCCCTTTCTTGACTGCGACTCGCTTTTGGAGCTCCCTCGCCTGCGCAAGCCTGGATTTCTCGCTTTGGTTCAGACAGTTAAAATCAACCTCACTGCTACCCCAGGCGGTGCTTGAGTAAAGGGGGACCCTGTGATCCCAAAGCCAGGGACAACGATTCCAGCGTAAGGTCGAGCGAATCAGCGAGTGCTTCTGAACGGAGATGTGAATGATACGTCCTTGAGCCTTAAAATTAGGGGTCCTCGCGACGAGCCAAAGCGTCACTTCGGTCGACTTTTGTGGGACATTCAATCCCAAGTGCTCAATGAAAATGGACTGCTTGAGCTTTAAGTCGCCCTTTTTTGTGACCGGAAGATGGCTGATTAATCGAGGGACATCGAGGTAAGACAATGTCTCTGAAACGAGCCCTGCCACCCGTGAGCCATAACGCTTTTCGAGCTTGTCCATCTCGAAATCAACCGTAATGGGGAGGCCAGCCCAAGCCTCGGCGACGAATCGACCAGCGCGGTGAAGCGCGATCTGGAGTTGATGTCGGACTCTCTCATCGCCGAGAGTGACGCGACGCTTTAATTGTTCAATCTGCCTGTCGAGCATTTCGCTTTCCTCCTTAACTGCAGAAAGGAGGAACGGCTCAATAATTTCAATGAAACTACTATTTTTCTATTTTGGAGTGGGCCTAATGATCGATACGGCGCTTCTCTCACTAAAGACCACGAGCTCATCATCACCGTCTTGATCAATATCGACGCAGTAAATTTGTGGCTTTGACGCGCTCAAATTCTCCTCCCATCTTAGCGCTAGTTGAGGAAGTGAATAGAGTTTCATTGTCTTTGAGTGGGCGTCATGGAGGAAGAAGAATTGCTTCTTATTCTGACGGAAGAGAGCTGGTTGCGCGAGGGCCCCAATCAGTGTCTTTCGCCCGATTTTCTTGCCCCGGTGATTGTAAAGTTGCAGGACGTACCGGAGATCGTGCTCTTTTGCCAGACTTAGAAATGAGGCGGGCCCGATGGCTTTGGGGGTGAAGTATTCGGCCCAAACAATGTCTAGGGAGTGTTTGTAGCGAGCGCCCGAGGGCCACTGAACAAGACCCGTTTTGATGTTCCGAATTCGCAAGTGACTGATAGGGCCCGCATTGTCGTTGACTCTAAATCGGATCAGTTCCAATACTTCAAGAACGCTATTAGGAGACGGCCTGAAGGTGCTTGAGCGGGGGAGACCGTCTCGCAAACCTCGCAGCCAACGCCGTGGAGTTTTTCTCGACGGATCAAAGGTGTAGCTAAAAATTGAATTGTTCAGTTGAAAGAAATACTGGATTGGCGCTTTGTTCTCTTGGGGAACTGCTGCGATGTGGTAGGACATCGAGTCCCCGGTTAACCCTAGTTTCCTTAGGTTTGTCTGGTTTTCAATGTTACCTCGTTTACTGAGGTGAAAGAAGAAAGTGGTCTCTTTAGTCGTGATAGCGATGGTCCAGCCCCAGCGACCAGTTCCTTCTCTATCTCGTGGTGTGACTCGAATCGGTTCTACGACCGCCGCGCCTTCGAGGCCTGGGAAGGTGACTACATTGGAGGTCTTCCCGGTCCGTTGATCGATCCAGGCCAGGGCGGGGACCCGTTTGTCTCCCTTGTAAATTCCGACGACGATCGCCTGATTTTTCTTCGAATAACTTTGCCATTGAGGTCGGGTGTTCTTTGAAACAATTTCATTGCTGCGCCTGATGACGGCGCCTGTTTTTCCAGAGAGCGCGATCAATTGTTCGCCGTTGTCAGAGTTGGGATCGGCGAATCTGTCCCGCCCGACAAGGATGAAGTCGAGGATCCCGTCGTTGTTCATCTCGACGAAGAGTGGCGACTGGCCAATATTTGTGACTGCTAATTGAATGCGCCCGGCTTTCTCTCGCTTTGCTGGGGTATTCTTCACTTCCTTTTCTAAAATTGGAGCGGGGTTTTCTTTCGTCAAATTTCTTGAAGGGGTCTGCGCTTCTTTATTGAAATCGACGTCAAGAAAGAGGAGGGCAAGCAGGGCGAGAAGCGCAAAGACGCAAGCAATAGTAAAAGACCGACTGGACTTCTGACTCGATTTGTTTTTTCCAAGCTCCTCAAGGGCTTTCGCAAAATCACTAGCGCTTGCGAAGCGCTTCTTCGGACTCTTCTCCAAGGCTTTGAGGCAAATGTCTGCGAGCTCTCTGGAGACCTCGGGATTAATGTTTTGAGGACTCTTGGGGGTCTTCTCTTCGATGTCTAAGGCAAGTCGAATGGGTGATTGGGACGCATCAAAGGGGGTCTGTTGTGTGAGCAGGAAGTAGAGAGTCGCGCCGAGGGCATAGACATCGAGGCTTGTTGTGATGGGATCGTTGCGGAGCTGTTCGGGTGCCATGAATGGCAGGCTGCCCAGCACGACCCCCGATTGCGTCAGGCTCTGTCCCTGCATCTCAAAGAGACACTTGGCAATTCCGAAATCGAGCAGCTTTGCTTCCCCGCTCTCGCAGAGGAAAATATTGGCGGCTTTGATGTCGCGATGGATAAATCCCTTTGTATGAGCGAAGTCGACGGCAGCTGCGACCCTCGTCATGATCGTGACAATGCGAGGGATTGTCGCTTGCTCTGAGAGAGCCCAGTCCTGTAAAGATTGACCCTCTAAATACTCCAGCACTTGAAAGGGTCGACCCCCCTCACTGATTCCTGAGTTATGTATGGTGACAATGGAAGGATGGGCTAATTGAGCCGTGGCAGCGATCTCTTTTTGAAAGCGTTGACGCTCTTCGAACTCGGTCAGCCCATTTAATACCTTCAGAGCAACGTAGCGTTTTGCGTCTGGATCAAAGGCCTTATAAACAATCCCCATCCCTCCTCTGCCAATCTCTTCGATTAACTGGTAGCGTCCATATTGATCGGGTTTGGGGGGCATTGTTTATTCTCAAAAAGCGTTCGTGATTGGGGTGAAGTTGACCGTGAAAGGTCAGTTGTATTGATTTGTATTGATCTAGTAGCGATTTAGAAATGGGACGATTGTCTCGGCGCAAACTTTTTCGAAATCAATCATAGGTAGAAACAGCTGCGGTTCAATCAATTCCAGCTCCATTAAGAGCCACTGGCCATCTTGGAGAACCATGTCAACCCGAGCGTAAAGAGGCGCCTCCGAGACAGCTTGAAGCGCGAGTTGGCCCTGCCGAATGGCCTCGGCTGGAACTTCAACGGCTCGCTCTTTCCCTCCATAGAAGCTTTGAACTCGGAAGTCCCCAGCTTTAGGGGTTTTGAGAATGGCGTGACTGAACTCTTCAGCGAAAAAGACGAGGGAATACTCCCCAAGCTCACGCACGGCGCTGAGGCATTTCTGGACCAAGATATCTCGGTCTTTATAGGTCTCTTTGAGCTGCTCGGGATTCCACTGCTCTTTAGTGAGAAGAAGTGTATCAAAGGCTCCAACTGAAACTGTTGGCTTCACGATGATCTCTTCGCAATCAAAGATCTCAAATGGGCTCTGTTCGCCATTGAAGGCCAGCGCTTTCGACCAAATAGTGGGCGCAATCTTGAGCCCCCAGGTCACGAGATCTCGGAGATAGCTCTTGTCGGAGTTCCAACGAACAACGGACAGTGGGTTCCATAGTCGGCAGTCGGATTGCTCGATGTCCCCTAGGACCTCTAAAAATCGGCTCGGGTTTTTGTAGTAGTCCCAGGTCGTGCGGAGTATGGCCACATCGAAATCGGACCAACGCAGCGCCGGCCCGTTCCAAGGGTGGAGAGTGCATTGCCAACCAAGCTTTTCCATGGCGTTCATGAATAGTTGATCGTCTACGAAGAACTCCGTTTGAGATTCGCAGGTGAGGAAGAGCGCCTTCGACATGAGAAAATTTCCTGAAAAGGAGAGACAGTTGTGGGAGAGTAGAGGGTCTTGAGCAGTGAGAAGGAGGTCAAGAGAAGAGTTACTTCGACTGATATTCGACAGGTCTCTGGTTCGAATCCAGATCTGCCCATTTCCGTGGGCAGGTAGCTCAGTGGTAGAGCGGTAAACTGCTCTTTTCGCTTTTTTCTGCTTCTCACCTAGCGTTGTATTGTAATGGCATCATACCTCTGCCCTAGGCCAGGTGAAATGGGTTCGATTCCCGTCGACGCTGATGATATTTATGAGAATCACTCAATCTTGTGCTTCTCAAGCTTGCGATAAAGACTGCGCAGGCTGATTCCCAATTTCTTCGCCGCCTGAGTCTTATTCCCGGCGGAGTTCTGCATCACGGAGATCAGGTGGCGCTTCTCAAGCTCGTCGAGGGTCAGTGAGTCACCGGAGCCAGTGGCTTCAGCCTCTTTACTTGGTCCGGGAACAGCGTTCGCTTTGAGTACTTCAATCCCGTCGAAGTCCAGACTCGGACAATCTCCAGGCCGGACGATGCCATCGGTCGAGAGTACAATGCCTCGCTCAATGACTGCTTGCAACTCCCGCACATTGCCGGGCCATTCATGTTTCATAAATGCGGCCATAACCTCTGGGGAGATCGCCGCGTTCTTCGGATAGCGATCGCTATTTTTCTTGAGGAAGAAGTTCACCAGCTCGGGGATATCTTCGGGGTGATCGCGGAGGGGAGAGGTCTCGATGGTCAGGACGTTGAGCCGATAGAACAGATCTTGGCGGAAGCGCTTGGCCTTCACTTCTTCTTGAACATTGCGGTTGGTCGCGGCGATGATCCTGGCCTTGGTCGACCGCGCTGTGGCCTCTCCGAGGCGACGAAACTCACCGTTCTCAAGCACCCGCAAGAACTTCTTCTGGATCTCTAAGGACATTTCGCAGACCTCGTCGATGAACAAGGTCCCGGTGCTCGCGATCTCAAAGACCCCCTCCTGGTCGGAGTCTGCTCCAGTAAACGCGCCTTTCATATGGCCGAAGAGCTCGTTTTCGAGGAGGCTTTCGGCCAAAGCGCCACAGTTGATGGCGACAAAGGGTCCATCTTGGCGATCTGACAGATGATGCACGAGGCGAGCACAGACATCTTTTCCCGAGCCCGTCTCTCCCTCAATCAAGACGGCGTTCGGATTGGGGGCGTATTGTTCTAAGCGGCGCTTGAGGTTTTGCATGACCGAGGACACGCCGATGAGGTTGGGGGCGTTGTCGCTGCTGTTAGGGGCTGGGGTCGGCTCGGAGTATTGTTGCTCCGACTGACGCTTCCCAAAGGCTTTATCTATGTAGAGCGCAAGCTCAGCGATCTTGATTGGTTTTTCGAGGTAGTGGTAGGCGCCGAGCTTCATAGCCTCCACAGCGTCCTTCACGCCACCATGACCTGTGAGCATGATGCTCTCGATAGGGCAGCGGTCGTCTCGGAGCCTCTTCAGGACCTCGATGCCATTGATTCCGGGGAGAGAGAGGTCGACGACAGCGACGTCATATTCGAGTTCTTTGAGGCTCTTAAGCGCTTCTTCTCCGGTCGCAAAAGCTTTCGGTTGATACCCCTTCTGCGTCAAGCGACGGGTGAGAAGCTCTCGATAAGTGTGATCGTCCTCTATAAGTAAAACTCGTGGACTTTGAGTTTCAGGCATTCGTGACCCTTGTCGACCTTTTCATAGCTTTTTCGCCGTCTTCGATGATAACTCTCGCTATACTCATATCGAACCGCGCTTTTTGAGAAGACTTGAACATGCGAGTATTGTTCGTCGTTCCCCCTGAGATCCATTCGATTGAATCATCCGTTCCTAAGCAATTGGAATCGGGTAAGGGGATTTATCCGAAACTTGGTCTTCTCTATGTTGCCTCCTATCTTGAGGCACAGTGTCCAAATGTCCAAGTCTCTGTTCTCGATGCAAATGCTCGAGCCTTGTCTTATGAGGAAGTGGGCCAGGAACTTTTTGAAATTAAGCCCGATCTTGTCGGCATTTCAACCCTGACCTTCAACCTCATCGACGCTTGGAAGACAACAAAGCTCATCAAATCCAAGTGCCCCGACGCGAAAGTCTGCCTCGGTGGGCAGCACGTCACGCTCTACCCCGACGAGACCCTCGCCCTCGAAGGCGTCGACTTCGTCGTTCACGGGGAAGGCGAGCGAACCTTTATGCGCCTGGTGAAAGCCCTTGAATCGGGGGCTGAAGACGAGGCCCTTAGAAAAATTGAGGGCCTCGGCTTTCACGGCAGCGCCGGTCCCGAGCGCCACCCTCATCAAGACAAAGTGGAAGTCCTAGACGAGCTGCCGCCTCCAGCACGGCATCTCATCGAACAACAAGATTACGACCATGTTGTCGCGGAAGGACAACGTCTAACAACGATGCAGACGTCGCGAGGTTGCCCCGCAGCTTGTTTGTTTTGCGACATCCGAAAAACAGCCTTTCGCAAGCGCTCTCCCGAAAATGTCCTAGCGGAGCTCAACAGCCTCCTCGACCAGGGCATCGACGATATTTTCTTCGTCGACGATACAATTACCATCGATAAGAAGCGCATTTTTGACCTCTGCGATCTCATCGTGAAAAATGGTCGAAAGTTCCATTTCAAAATTAGCGCTCGCGTCGACACCGTGAATCCCGAGCTTCTGGCAGCGCTCAAAAAAGCAGGCTGTTACCGCATTCACTACGGCGTCGAAACCGCCACACCACGGCTCCTAAAATATCTTGAGAAGGGCCAAAGTCCCGAGAAAATACGCAATGCTTTCCGATGGACAAAGGAAGCGGGTATTGGCTGCTTCGCCTACATGATGCTCGGCATCCCAACTGAAACAAGGGCTGAAATGCGAAGCACCGTCAACTTCGCCATTGAATTAGAACCTGACTACGTTCAATTCTCAATTTGCACGCCTTATCCGAAAACAGCGCTCTACGAATCCATGCGCGAGCAAGGAATCATCGGAGACGACTACTGGCGTAACTTTGCCGCCAATCCAACAGAAGATTTTCGTGTTCGCTTTTGGAACAACGACTTCTCCGAAGAGCAGCTCCGAGTGATCCAGAGCGACGCCCACCGGCGCTTTTATGGTCGCTGGAAATACATCGTGAAAGAAGTCGCACGAGTGCGTTCATGGAAGAGCTTTAAGGCCAGGGCCAAGCTCGGCGCCAAGATACTGATGCGCCAACTCAATCGCTGACTCACGCAGCGCTCACTAAAAATTTGAGATAAAATAAGTCAGACTGGATTTCTTTGGTGCTGCTTTCGAGGAAGACTAAATAAGTGTCCCGGAGAATGCTGTGATTGGCTTTTAGACTCGATGAGGGCCCGCGCTTAAATCTCCCAGACCTTTCCCAGATCAAAGACGTCTTAGTCCTCAAGAAACCGAGGAGACGGATGAAGTATTTAGTTTTGGGCGTTGGGAGTCTGTTGCTGATCGTGGTCGTGACGGGCATGACTATATTGCTTGATCCCTACTTCAAGGGCGGCCATAAATACTCAATTGAAGGCCTTTGGCTGCTCGTCTTCCTCGTGACGGTGCTTGTTCCTGTGGGCATTTACAGCTACCGCGCAGATTCGGGTCAATTTGCTGTCGGTAAACTGCGTAAAAAGAAACGCCAAGAGAAACCGATTCGTTGGACTGCAAACAGGGCTAAGAAGCAGACTGAAAAGACCAAGTCAAAACGTCAGAAACGCAGAGAAGTTGAGGTCCATGGCGATATTCGCTTGAATTCAAAACATGGTCGCCAAATGCTTTTT
>JARGOJ010000373.1 GCA_029210225.1 Planctomycetota bacterium | reverse complement strand
CTCCAAGCGCCATCGCCAAATCTAATCCCCCCGATTTCTTCTGCTCCGCCGGCGCAAGATTGATAGTGATGCGACCCCGAGGAAACGGATAGCCGCCATTCCGTATCGCCAATTTCACCCGGTCTCGCGCCTCCTTCACCGCCGCATCAGGCAGACCAACAATCACAAAGGCCGGCAATCCCCCCGCCAAATTAACCTCCGTCTCAACAACAAATGCCCGCAACCCCGAAACACTCGCGCCCAACGTTCGCTTCAAACTCATTTCAACCCCACAAAATAAAGACTCAAACCAATCCAATGGCGAGACCAGACCTCGATAAAAACAATCACTTACCCTCCTAAGGCACGTTCCATGCCAATTACTTTTCGTGCCAACATCTCCGTCTAAAGCTGCATTCTTCGCGAAATGAGCCACGATTGTCGCGCGACATTTTGTCGCCTGTCGCAAAACGCAAAATGCACTGCGACAACAAAGTCGAAGCCCTCCCTGTTAAAATGAATTTTCAAATGAGATCCGGACACTTGAGACCAGATTATGAACAGCCTTGGAAATAGGTCTGAACCGACACATCTTGGCCGCGTTGCTTACCTTCCAGAGGAAGGCACGGCCATTATTTGCTCCGATTTACACGGCAACATCGGCGACTTTGAAGCCCTACTTGCTCGCTCACAATTCATCGAACGAGCACGCGCTGGAGAAGCCATATCCCTCGTGATCACCGGTGACGTGCCAGATACCGCTCGCCACCACTTCTTCGATCGGAGCGTTCCCAACAACGGAGATAGCCAGATTCTCAACGTGCTGATGAAGCTCGATCAAGAATTTCCCAATCAGATCTTTTACCTCGAAGGAAACCACGATTTCCACGTCGTTCGCCTCACACGAGACGTCGAATCTTTCCACAAAGAGTTTGCTCCTCTTGAGCTCTGCCACAACGAAGATGGCTCTCTGAATTTGAAAATTCTCAGTGACTTCTTAGATGATTATCGCGGTCAATTCGGTGAATTGCTCTATCGCAATAATATTGCTCCATACGATATGCTGACTCGCGCAACCCAAACGGAATTGGATTACATTTCCTCTGGACCTATCTTGGCGGTTTTACCCGCCGCAAAAATTGTGATCACACACGCTGGCCCTGTCAAAACAGAGCGTTATTCGTGCCCAGAAGAGATCGTATCGACCATTCAAGAACTCGACAGAGACACGCTCTTTGACGGCACCCACGAAGAATACTACCAGTCTCCGTTTCACCAGCTCTTGAATCATCGATTCCCCGATAAAGACTACACATTGGACGACATCAGCACTTTTCTCAAAGCCTTCCAAGCAAATGTCATGATCACCGGCCACACACCGCTCGGCTATCTCGGCACCGAAGAACAATCAAATTTCCCCAACTGCAAAATCGTCAATAACCTCGGCTGGATTGGCCAACAACAAGGTATCCTCTGCACATCGTTCGGAGCATTGCGTCGAGAGACGAAGGCTTATTTAGAAATAGATCTTGCTCGTCCGATTCACTCACTTGAGAATCTAAGACCAGGAATTGAAGTTCGTTTGCTACACCCCATAGAAAACACAGGGAGCGTCGAAGCATGAGTCGGGGTCGACTGAAAATTGAAGTGGCCGGTCTAAAACCCTATGAAGTGGCCCTCGAAGACGGAATGAACAAAGTCGGACGCGCCATTGATAACACCATTGGGCTTCGAGATATGAACGTCTCCAGATATCACTTCAAAATCAAGGGAGAAGGCCCTGTTTACACCGTCATCGACTCCGGGAGCCGCAACGGCACCCTGGTGAACGGTAAGCTCATTAGTGAGAAGGTCCTCGTGGAAGGCGATCAAATCGTCGTGGGCAGCTCAACCCTCACCTTCATCCCTCCGGCGCCAACTTTGAATGGGCCCAGGTCCGATCCCAAGATAAACGTCAAAAGTCGCCAGATGTACGAGCCCATGCCTCCCGGCGCTCCAACCCCGAACCCCGATCAAAAACCCGCGATCAATCCGGCCCTTTGGGTCAATGTCATGCCCAACGGTGAAGTGCCACCTCCCGCACCTCTGCTCTCAGGGCAAAAGCCCCTCGCCATCCCCACTGGACCAAGCCCGAAGATATCCGTTAGTGATGACCTCACTGAAGCCGGAAAAAGCAGCCTCTTCGAAAATGTTCAACTGTTTAAGTCCATTAAGAGCCACCGAGAACGTTGGCGCAGACTCGCTGAAATCTCCGAAATCATTGGTGTGGAACACGACCTCACCACACTTCTTGAATCCATCGTCGATGTGCTGCTGCAGTTAGTTCCAGCAAGAGGAGCCTTCCTCGTACTTCTTCGCGATGACGATAGCTTCAAGCTCGAAGTGGCCCGAAACATCGAAGCCGTCAATATCGCCAAGCAAGAAGGGCGTTACCAGCTTTCGACGACCATCTGTCGCCGTGCCATCGATCAGAAGAAACCGATCCTCACCGAAAGCGCTCAAAAGGACGACAACTACAATCAATATCAGAGCGTCGCTGACCTCAACCTCGATGCGGTGCTCTGTATGCCCTTTGGTGTCAGAGATAAGATGCTCGGAGTGGTCTACCTCGACAATCCTCGCCTCGCGACCTTCATGGGCCAAGAGGAAGAACTCCTCGAAATCGTCGGAGCCTTCGGAAACCTCACCGGCGTCGCCGTCTGGAACGCTCAACTCCTCGCCTCGACAAGGCAGCAAGAGCGAATGGAGCAAGAGCTCGCCATCGCCGCCCGAATTCAACGCTCTCTCCTACCCAAAAAAGCTCCGATTGTCCCTAACCTGGAGCTGGACGGTCGAAGCTCCCCCGCAAAAGAGATCGGCGGCGACCTCTACGACTTCCTGGTGAGAAAAGAACCCTTCAACGACCTCCTCGTCGCCATCGGCGATGTTTCTGGGAAGGGGGTCGGAGCCGGCTTAGTTGGCTCCTCTATGCGAAGCCTGCTCCACGCCTTCTCCGCCCTGAAAGAGAAAACCGACGAGATCTTGATTGAGGCCAATAGCGTACTTGCCAAAGACCTGGAACCCGGCATCTTCGTTTCCTTCGTCTTGATTCGCGTCGATATAGAGACCGGCGATATTCACTACACCGGGGCTGGCCACGAACACCTGATTATTTATAGAGCAAAAACTCATACCTGTGAGAAGTTGAAGGCGGGAGGAGTTGTTCTAGGTCTGAGCTCCGATTTGACGGGCCGCCTCGAAGAGAAAAAACTTCATATGGAAGTCGGGGATATGGTGGTTCTCTATACCGATGGAGCCACGGAAGCGACGGACTCGGACGGAGAAGAGTTTGGCATCAATCGGGTCGGACAAGTGGTGTTAAACTTTGGCAAGAAACCCCCAGACGAAGTGGTTCACGCGCTCTTTGAGACCGTCACCCGTTTCCATGGTCGTGACGTCGAACAGGAAGACGACTTGACCATCGTTGCATTCCGAAGAACCTAAACAAAACTCCACCCGTTCCAGATCTCGAAAAATGATGTCCGAGATCAAGGCTAGTTGTCTTACAGATTTACACCCTCTGCCCAAAGCAGATCGATGGCATCCTGTTAGAGTTTTGTTATGGTGTCTGCCGCTGGAATTATCGAAGCCAAAGGCGAAGTTTGCAGAGGGTCTTGTGAAGAAAAATCGATTTAAGCTGCATTCCCCATTCGAACCTTCAGGGGATCAACCAACCGCTATCAAAACTCTGGTGGATCACATAGAGTCTGGCTCTCCGTCAACCACTCTACTTGGCGTCACCGGGTCGGGAAAGACATTCACCCTGGCCAACGTCATCGAGAAAGTGCAGCGACCAACACTCGTCTTCGCGCACAACAAAACACTCGCTGCGCAGTTGTTTCAAGAGTTCAAAGAGTTCTTCCCCGAGAACGCCGTTGAGTATTTCGTGTCCTATTACGATTATTATCAACCGGAAGCCTACCTTCCCGGTAAGGACCTCTACATCGAAAAAGATGCACGGATGGACCAGCGTCTTGATAAGCTCCGCCACAGGGCCACATATTCATTGTTAACACGCTCCGATGTCATTATTGTAGCGACGGTTTCTTGTATCTACGGTCTAGGATCTCCAGAGAGCTATCACGACATGAGCTTGGCCTTGGAAGTGGGCCAAGAAATTGACAGGAATGACCTGTTGAGAGAGCTCGCGGCCATTCAATACGCACGAAATGACATCGATTTTAGTCGCGGCACATTTAGGGCGCGGGGAGATGTGCTCGATGTCATTCCTGCTCACGAAGATGCCCGCGCTATTCGCATTGAATTTTTCGGCGATGAAATTGAAAGATTGAGTGAAATCGACCCGCTCACCGGTGAGCTACTCGGCGAAATTGGCGAGGTGACTATTTATCCGAAGAGCCACTATGTGACTCCAGAAGACGCATTAGAGAAAGCGCGAGAGACGATCTCTGAAGAGCTGGCGAATCGATTGATTGAGTTCAGGGCTAAACGAAAATTGCTAGAGGCTCAGCGTCTTGAAGAGCGGACCAATTACGATTTAGAGTTGCTTCGCGAAGCTGGAATTTGCCCGGGGATTGAAAACTACACCCGCCATATCAATCGGTCCGCTCCTGGTGATGCGCCGGCGACATTAATGAATTACTTTCCAGAGGGGTCATTGTTATTTATTGACGAGAGCCATCAGAGCGTTCCCCAGGTCGGAGCTATGTATAAGGGAGACCGGTCGCGAAAAGAGACCTTGGTGAATTATGGTTTTCGATTGCCGAGCGCGATGGATAACCGACCCTTGAAGTTCGAAGAGTGGGAGTGCTTCAGCACCTTTCAAAAGGTCTTTGTGAGCGCGACGCCGCGTAATTATGAGCGAGTACAGTGCGAAGGCCGGGTGGCGGAGCAGATCGTTCGTCCGACGGGGCTGATCGACCCCTTAATCGATATTCGTCCGACTAAGAATCAAGTTTACGACCTCAAGGAAGAGATTGAAAAGGCCATCGAAAAGGGCGAGCGGGTCTTAGTCACAACGTTGACCAAGCGGATGTCGGAGGACCTGGCAGAGTTCTATCTCGATCAGGGAATGAAGGTGAAATATCTCCACTCCGACATCGAGACCATTGAACGCGCCGAGATTATTAAAGGTCTGAGGGCTGGTGACTTCGATTGCTTGATCGGAATTAACCTGCTCAGGGAAGGTTTAGATATGCCCGAAGTGGCCCTCGTCGCGATTTTAGACGCCGACAAAGAAGGCTTCCTGAGGAATGAGACATCATTGATTCAGACCTGCGGACGGGCCGCACGAAACATTAACGGGAGGGTCATATTTTATGCCGACAAAGAGACCAAGTCGATAAAGGCAGCGGTCACGGAGACCATGCGTCGCCGTGAGATTCAACAACAATACAATGAAGAGCACGGCATCACCCCCATGGGTATCAAGCGCGGAATTGAAGACGGCCTCAGTAAAATCGTTGAAGATGACTTTATCGACCCCGAGCTATTGGCTAAGCGCGAGAAGAATCGGCGCTCTGTCGAGTCCAACTTGGAAGGGCGGATAGAAGAGTTGAAGGCTGATATGTTAGTGGCCGCCGAGCAGTTAGAGTTTGAAAAGGCCGCGGAGATTCGGGATCAGATTTTTGAGTTAGAGCGCATGGCCTTAGAGTTCTAATGGGTGAATGGACTTTGAAAGAGAGGGGATGAGGGGAATGAGAAAATCGTTGCCGTTTTACAAAATGCAGGGCTGCGGAAATGACTATGTTTACGTCAATACCTTTGAGCATACTATTGAGGATGCGGCATCTCTGGCGAGGCGTGTCTCCAATCGTCACTTTGGCGTTGGTTCCGACGGACTGATCCTGCTCGCGCCTCCAGAAGCGGGAGGCGACGCACAGATGATTATGTTCAACGCCGATGGTTCCCAGAGCGAAATGTGCGGGAATGGAATTCGATGTGTCGCGAAGCTCGCCTACGACCTGGGTATCTGCCGGAAGAATCAACTTGCGATTGAAACAGCCGGTGGCACGAAGTCTATTGAGTTAGTATTTGAAGGCTCTGTTGTGACGGGAGCGCGGGTTTCTATGGGGGTCCCGAACTTTGATAAATCAGCGGTTCCCATGCCGGGAGAGGGGTCTGCTATTGACCATGTCATCTCGGTCGAAGGCAAAAATTGGACTGGCACAGGGGTTAACCTTGGCAATCCCCACTTTGTCATTTTTCCCGACTCAAAAATTGACGATTCGATGGTCCACGGGCTTGGGTCAAAGCTTGAGCGTCACAGCGATTTCCCTCAAAAGGCGAATATTGAGTTTATTGAAGTGATTTCGCGCTCGGCGATCCGTATGAGAGTTTGGGAGCGCGGCAGCGGAGAAACAATGGCTTGCGGGACCGGCGCCAGCGCCGCGTTGGCCGCGGCTGTGGTGACGAAGCGAACAGAGCGCTCGGTGATTTGTCAACTAAAAGGCGGCGACTTAGAGCT
The DNA here is from genome assembly GCA_029210225.1 of Planctomycetota bacterium. Classification (GTDB taxonomy): domain Bacteria; phylum Planctomycetota; class J058; order J058; family JARGOJ01; genus JARGOJ01. The sequence goes on along the minus strand of JARGOJ010000373.1, from coordinate 1,583 downwards.
GTCCTGGCCCAATGATCAGTCCGAGTTATTCATGACTGGACCAGCCGTCCTAGTCTTTGAGGGCCAGCTCTACGATTTCTAAAGTGAGCCGGCAAAATTGAAAGAAGAGATATGTCTAAAGAACCACTTGACGTTGGCGCCTTCCGAGTCGTTTCAAAAAGCGTTGTCATCCTGGATCCTCAGCAACAATTTAGTGAATCCAATGATGACCATCTATGTATTGAGAAGGTCGCGAACGGTCGCTGGATGGTCCTCGTCACTTATGTGGAAGAGGGACCGAAGGCGGGGCAGTTAGAGACCATGGCTGCGGTGCATATGAAGCACATTGACCGAGATCTAAGCTGGGATTTCGATCCAAGGCCGATTAAGACGGAGTCGGGCTTTATTGGCTTGTTTGATAAAGATCGTCAAATCAAAGTTGAGACGCCCTTCAATTGGAGCTTGTTTCCTCATGCCTTTCTCCATAGGACTCAGCTGGGAGCGGGCTACTACGATTTCAGCTTGGCGAGGATCCAGGACCGGGTTGTCGGCTTTGAGATTTTTCTTAACGTTGTCGACGACTCTGAAGATTGATCAAGACTTATTTCTTTATGATTGCGGTTCAGCTGTAAGCGAGGATTTCTATGAGAGCGAGACTGGGTTCTATCATTTTATTGGGGGCGCTGGCCTTTGCGTCTGAAGGGCAGGCTCAGGAAATACCTGGCAAAGGCCACGTCCATACGAATAGAAAGAACGCAAAGAGACTGCCGCTGACCAAAGAAGATGGAGTCTGGCACTTCATTGTGTACGGCGATAGGACCGGGGGACCCAAGTCAGGTCTGAAGATACTGAAGACTGCGGTGAAAGATACTAATTTGCTTGACCCCGACTTGGTCATGACCGTCGGAGATTTGATCAACGGTTACAACACGACCAAGCCGTGGTTAAAGCAAATGAAGGAATACACGGGGATTATGGGTAAGCTAAAAATGCCCTGGTATCCCGTCGCTGGAAATCATGACGTTTATTGGCGTGGACCGGGACGCAAAGCCGGGGAGCACGACGCCAACTATGAGAAACACTTTGGACCACTTTGGTATTGGTTCCCCCATAAAGACGCGGCTTTCATTGTTTTATATACCGATGAGGGCAATCCAAAAACAGGGTTTAAGAACTTCCGCAAACCGAACTCCATTCAAATGTCTAAAGCACAGCTTGGCTGGCTTCAACAGACTTTAGTGAAAACTAAGAAATACAAGCATGTCATGGTCTTTCTGCACCACCCGCGGTGGCTAACTCAGGTCTACAAGCAGAATAACTGGAGCGAGGCTCACAAGCTCCTCGCTGCTGCGGGAAATGTTCGCGGCGTCTTCGCCGGACATATTCACCATATGCTCTATTCTGGTAAGAAAGACGGTATTGAATACTTCGCCCTGGGAGCCACTGGGGGGCACATCTCTAGAGAGATGCCAAAGCTTGGCTTCTTGCATCATTTTAATGTTGTGACTGTGAGAGATTCAGGCCTGAAGGTCTCGACCTTACCTGTCGGCTCAGTGATTGACCCAAAAACAATTGATATAAAGCGCTACAACGACGTCTTTGCC
>JARGOJ010000372.1 GCA_029210225.1 Planctomycetota bacterium | reverse complement strand
GCTAAAAAAGCTCCCGCTAAAAAAGCTCCCGCTAAAAAAGCTCCCGCTAAAAAGGCTGCTCCTAAGAAGAAGGCTCCGGCAAAGAAGGCCGCTCCTAAGAAGAAAGCCCCAGCCAAGAAAGCGGCCCCTAAAAAGAAAGCGCCTGCGAAGAAGGCCGCTCCTAAGAAGAAGGCTCCCGCCAAAAAAGCGTCTGCTAAGAAGGCCGCCCCAGCCAAAAAGGCTGCTCCCGCCAAAAAAGCACCGGCTAAAAAGGCTCCCGCCAAGAAGGCCGCTCCCGCTAAGAAACCCCCCGCTAAAAAGGCTCCCGCCCGTAAAGCGGCCGCCAAGAAAGCTCCTGAAAAGAAGCGCCCTTGGTAAATCCAACGGTTCACGTTGCATCTGAAAGAAGGATCCCTTGAGGATCCTTCTTTTCGTTTCGACCTGCGTTAAAAACAGCTAGAGAAATAGAAAGCGGAGCGAGCCCTACTACGATTTCTTCTTCATCGGAATCGTCACCGTCTCTTCAAAACGAGCCGTAAAGAAGTAAGGAATCAAGCCGGGAATCAACCAAAGTAAAGTCGCATCGGCATGATAACTCTTCTCCATAGGGACATCCCGGACAGGCTCATAGCCCTCCTTCGCCACCTTTATTCGCGCCGTCCCAGGGAAGCCGCTCTTCGAGGAATAGGTCGCCGGAGTGTTTCCAGCCAAACGAACCTGATCCACCCAAACCCTCGCCCCCTCAGGCTCCGAGCGAATGATTGTATTCTGCCGACATCCAACGAGAAGCACCATAACGACAAAGAAGGGCGCAAAGCGTCTCATGCCTTCCCCCGCTTCTCCAACCAAGCCCGAAGATCAGACGCGACATCCGACGCCGACATATAACGATCTTGACAATCTCTCTCCAAAAGTCGATTGACAATCGCCACCAAATCTTCAGACAACTCTGGCCTATGATCCAAAGGATTCGGCTGATTCCCAGAAACGATCAAGCGGAAGATCTGATAGGGCACAACCCCCGGAAAAGGACGACGCCCAGTAAGCACCTCAAAGAAAGACACCCCAAGCGCAAACAAGTCACTTTGAGGACTCGCCTGGCCCCCCTCAATGATCTCTGGAGCAATGTAATACGGCGTTCCAAGGGCATAGCCCGACTCTGACAAGTTCAAGTCATCGTGCTGATGCTTCGCTAAACCAAAGTCCACAAGCTTCACAACACCATTGTCACAGACCAATATATTCGCAGGCTTCACATCTCTATGAACCAAATCATGGTCAGACAGAGCCGCCAACGCCTCCGCCACTTGCATAAAGATACTCGCCGACAGCTCTTCCTCTAAAGGCCCCGAGTGCACGACCTTCCGGTCTAAAGACTGCCCTTCAACCGCCTCCATCGCCAAGAAGTAACGCCCACCATCATAGCCATGGTCAAAAACGCGAACAACTTGCGGCGACGTAATGTCGCTGAGAAGCTTAATTTCCCGAAGAAAGCGGGCGATGCTCGTACGGTTTTCTGAGAGTCGAGGCGCCAACACCTTCAAAGCCACCTGACGGCCATCATCCCTCTTGATGGCGCGGTAAACCGTCCCCATTCCACCCCGGCCAAACTCACCAACAATCTCGTATTTATCAAAGAAATAACGAACACTACCAACGCTTCCTTGCCCTTTGTCCACAGGGACTGCGCGAGTGTCTTCATCGCCGAGCTTGACCATCGACGTGTCATCTTGAGGAAGCTCTGGCTCATCGTTTTGACGGAGGAAAGGGCCCTCCCTTAAAAGAACAGAAACCTTCGCCAACAGCTCCGTCGTGCGGTAAGGCTTGACCAGATAATCGTTCGCCCCCGCCTCGAATCCCCGGACAATATCTTCTTCTTCACTCATCACTGAAACGAGAACAATAGGCAACTCACCCTTATTGAATCGCTCGCGAAGACGACTTGTCAGCTCAAGACCATCCATTCGAGGCATCTGGACATCACTGACAATCAAATCCGGCGGATTTTGAATGATAGCCTCGTACGCAGCCTGTCCATCAGGGTAATCCGTGACGTCAAAGTCCTTACGAGTCAACAACATCTTCGCGAAACGACGGACTTCATCACTATCTTCAACCAGAACGATTCGACCGCTCAATGACCTCTCCCATTCCCCAAAACACCAAAATTTTCGAAAAAAAAACCTGGGTTTCGTGCTCGGCAATAAATCATAACTTCTATAGCGTTTAGAATGATACATCGATCCGCCCATCTCCACCGAGGCAAGCAACCTTCTCCTTAAGGTCAGACTTTCCTCCCCAACTTTTCCCAAGAGGACCGACACAGTCTCATGGACGACTTCGAAAGTTATTGGAATCTACTCGTTGTCGATGAAAACAAGGAATCTCGCGTTCAGCTCAATCAATGGCTCGAACAAGAAGGCTACGCCGTCCACCTCGCCACCTCACGAGAACAGGCCTACGACTCCTTTCTTAGACGCCCCTTTGAAGTCGTCTTCCTCGATATCCCCTCCGACTCCACCCAAAGCCTCGAACTCCTAGAGCGCTTCCAAAACCTCGCCCCAGAAATCCCCGTCATCACCATAAGCGTCGAAGACGCCCGCAACCCCGCCATGGAACGAGGCGCCTTCGGGGTCCTCAATAAACCCCTCAAAAGAGTTCAACTCCAACAGCTGCTCCTCCAAGCCCGCATATACCGCAACCTCGCCCGAGAGCGACGCCAAGCCCTCGAACAAGCCCGGGCAAACACCAAATTCTTTGAAGATGTCCTCGGCAGCGTCGGCGAAGGCATTCTCGTCTTCGACACCAAAGGCCGCGTCCGCTATCAAAACGAAAAAGCACGACTGCTACTCGGCGAACAAGGCTGGGACGAAGCCGAAGACGAAGAAGAAGACCTTGAGTTTAACTTCCATAAAACCGTCGTCTCCCAAATCCTTCAGCTCCTCGCCTCCACCCTCACCGAAGGCCAAGAAGAGCGAAGAATGCTCGTCTTCGACAACGAAGCACGACGCATCCACGTCGAAGTCCAAACCGTTCAACTCAAAGAAGCGGACGGCCGCCCCCAAGGCGCCATCGCGGTCCTCAAAGACCGAAGCACTGAAATGCTCCTCGAAGAGCAGCTCATGCACACCGAGCGCCTCGCCACCCTGGGCGGACTGCTCGCCTCCATTGCCCACGATATTCACAACCCCCTCACCTGCGTCACAGGCTGCGCCGAGATCGGATTGGAGGCCGCTCAAGAAGCCGAGGACGCGGCCGCAAAAACAACAGACGAGAACGCCGCCAAAGCCCTAAAAGCGGCCGCCCGAGACATGAGAGATCTCTTCGATCAAATTCAAGAAGCCGGCCTTCGTTGTCGAGGGATCGCCAACAACCTCCTCGCCTACTCACGAAATAGCTCCGTCGGCAAGCAACGGGCGAAACTCAATGAAACCCTCAAAAACACTGTCCTCTTCGTCTCTCGATATCGTAAGATTGAAGACGTCGAAGTGAAGTATCACCTCGCTCCCTCCCTCGGCCTCGCCGCGGTCAACGAAGCAGAAATCAGCCAAGCATTTACAAACCTCATTGATAATGCCGTGCAAGCTATGGAAGAATCGGAGACGAAATGTCTGAATTTATCGAGTCGCTCCGATGGCCGAAACGCCATCATTGAAATTTCAGACACGGGCCCAGGCATTCCAGAACGCCGCCTCAGTCGCATCTGGACGCCCTTCTTTACTACCAAAGGAAGCGGAACTGGACTCGGTCTTCACATTACCCGGCGCGTGATCGAACACCAAAACGGCACGATCTCCGTCTCAAGCAAAGTTGGTGAAGGCACTTGCTTCACAATCAAATTGCCTCTAGCCTAGGCCTCAGTTAATTCAGAACCTGGAGAAAATATGGCCAAACACCCCGCAGAACTCATGGATACAAAACCACACGCAGAACGTGTTGTTATCCGTTCTTACCCCAAGGTTGTCGTTTATTACCCGACCATGATCGTCGCTTTCCTATGCGCAATATGGACTTGGATCGGACAAGATGGTGGCGACTTCAACTCAATCCCCATCATACCTGGACGCATTTTTATCCTCGTCTTCTTCTTTAATACACTCACAATCGCCTTCGACTTCACTCGAATCGTGTTTGTCGCCATGGTCTTGGCCTTTGCCTTACTCATCACCGGATTCTTCCTCTTGGAATCCTACGACATACAGATATTTGGCGCCATCAGCGATACCTTCGCCTGGTTCGACTTGCGCGCTGGCGCTGGCTTCTTCGCCGCCTTCGGATTCATGTTCATCTTCATCTTCTTCGGCGTCTTTGTCCAAACCCGCTTCAACTTCTGGGAAGTCAAACACAACGAGCTCATTCACCACCATGGCATCGCCGGTGACATCGATCGCTTTCCAGCGCCGAACCTTCGCATGAGCAAGGAAATCACCGACGTCTTCGAATACGCGCTGCTCTTCTCTGGGCGCCTCGTCCTTTATCCTGCGACGAGCGATCGCCCGATCATCCTCGACCACGTGGTCCGTATCAACGCCATAGAAAAACGCGTCGAGAAAATGCTCCAGACTCTCCAAGTCCACATCGAGGGCCCCCACAACCACGCGCCGCCACCAGCTGCACCGCCACCGGCTGCCCCTCCTGCTGGATAAGGCCGCGCTTCAACCTTCTCCGAGATCTTTATCCTAAAGATGAAGGTCTCGGAGTGAAGGTCTAAAAGTGCCCCTATGGATCGTGGAAAAGGTCGCAATCAACCCTGTTGAAGCTCCTTTTCCACCCTCCATAAAGCTCCCATAGCTCCACAACAACAACCGACCAAAGGCTCAAAGAAAAATTTGCCTAAGACAGGTACTGTTTGCAGCTTTCCGACTTTGTGACTTCGTGCTACGATTCGGTAGCTGGTTTAGCTCTCTCTTTAAAGCGCTCTCTAAGAGTTTTGGAGGGCTCTATCATAGGCGTATAAGCGGGATCGACGATTCGGAAAGGGTGGGAGCAACTTCAATCATATGGGCTCTTTAGAAGTTTTGTTCCAAACCATCGCTCAAGGCAACCTCGAGGAATTTCTCAGCAAATTTCCCCACCCATTCCTCATCAATGAGAATGAAGAGATCGCCGAAGAATCCGACTCCTTTCAAACCGTCACCGCAAACCGCCACTCCGCTATCTCCCCCGCCTCAAGCCGAGGACTCCGACTCGACTCCAAATTTGTCCCCGTCTGCAAGAAAAAGCGCGGCAAATTTTCCAACATGATCTCCGTCGGACGCACCACCAGCAACGACCTCACCTTCAATCACACATCCATCTCCAAATTCCACGCTTACTTTATTCAGAAGAATGAAGGAGTCTGGTTTCTTCAAGACGCCAACTCGTCCAATGGAACCTTCGTCAACGGACAACGCATCCCCGCCGAAGCACCCACGCTCATCTCCGACGGAATGACCGTTCAATTTAGCCCTGACACACGTTTTCGCTTCTTCACGGCTCGAGGCCTTTACAAACACCTCCACGACTCCATGGTCTCTGGCTCGTGACAACAACCTTGATTGGTAAATGGCATGAATGAGAACTCCGAAGGCTTCGCCCTTCAGAACATCAATGTCACGCAAAGAATAGCGGGAATAAGTCTCTTCACTTTTCTTCTGCTACTCATCGCCTCCTTTGTCGTCCTGCACAACAACCAGAGCAACTGGCAAAAAAACCTTGAAGGCTCCGCCGTCAAACAGAAGAAAGTCATCGAACGCTTCATCCTCCCGATGATCGATAAAGCCCAAGGGAAATCCGCAGAAACAAAACTCCGCGAAGACTTCAACAAGCTTGAAGTGCAAACCATCATCGTCAAAAACAAAAAGATCGTCCTCTCAAGCTACAAAGACGAAGCCTGGAAAAGCGGCGCCGAATTCACCAAGGAGCTCGCAAACAAAAATACCCCTATCATTAAAAACAAAGACATCGTCTGGTTCATCTGGGACGCCACACTCAACGGACACGTCGGAATCGTCTTCTCCGCTGACGGTTTCGAAAAGAACTACGCCCTCCTCAAAATTCTCATTTCCGCCTTCATATTCCTCGCCGCTGTCCTCAACTTTTGGTTCATTCGCGGCGCCATGCATCGCGAAGTGCACAAGCCTCTCGGATCCCTCTCCAAGGTCTTTCTTGATATGAGTCAAGGAAAACTCTCCGACGCCGCCAGCCATATCGAAGCCCTCAACCAAGTGTGGAACCAACGCGGACAACACGAAATTCACGAGGTCCTAGCCTCCGCCCACACACTCCAACAATCCCTCCAAGAGATCGAAAAACACACCCAAGCGATCGCCAACGATGACCTCACAAACCCCATGCTCGACGAAGACCACTCCGGCGATCTATGGAACGCCCTCCAACAAATCCTAGTCCTCCAAAGAGGACTCGTCGCCGGACTCAAAGGCCTCGCCTCCGGAAACTTCGACGAAGCACCCATTCCCCAACTCAAACCCGACGGCACCCTCGGACAAACCTTCTTCCAAATGCGAGACGGCGTGCAGCTCCTCCTCGAACGACTCAGCCGCGCCAGCGAACACCTCAGAACCTCCGCCCACGACCTCCAAGAATCATCCTCCACCCAAGCAAGCGCCGCCACAAAACAAGCCGATGGCGTCACCGAAACCATGGCCACCATGGAAGAGCTCGCCGCGTCCTCAGGGCACATCGCCGACACCGCCAAGCACGTCGTGCTCATCGCCGAACAAACCCTCGAGAACGCCCGTGACGGACAAGACGCCGTCGAAAACGTGGGCCAAGGTATGGAAGACATCGTGAAAGCCTCCCTCAGGGGCGCCGAACGACTCTTCAACCTCGACGAAAAATCACGCTCTATTAGCCGCGTCGCCACCCTCATCGCGAACGTCGCCGAACAATCCAAAATCCTCGCCCTCAACGCCGCCATCGAAGCCGCCCACGCCGGTGAAGCAGGCCGCGGCTTCTCCGTCGTCGCCGAAGAAGTTCGCAACCTCGCCAACTCCGTCTTCGAATCTACACGAGACATCGAAAACCTCATTAACGAGATTCAAAGCGAGATTCGACAAGCCGTTCAAGCCTCCGAAGAAGAAGTGAAGCGCGCCAACAAAGGACGAGACCTCGCCCAAAACGCCCAGGGAACCATCGTCTCCATCTTCTCCTCCGCCGAGAAAATGACCCAGGCCGCCCACCAAATTGAACTCGCCACCAATCAACAACGCAGCGCAAGCGGCCAGGTCGCAACCGCTGTCCGCGAAATGGCAACCTCCGCTGAACAAGTCGCGAAAGGCGCCAAGACCGTCCGCGTCTCTCTCAACGACCTCGGAAACCTCGCCCAGGATCTCCGCGAAATCGTCGGCCATTTCGAGGAAAGACCTCCATCAAACGTCGCTAGCACGAAGTGATATGGGGGTAAGCTATGACACACGACTCCCCTCCAAGAACGGAAGCCCTCCTCGCCCAAGCCCAGCGATTAAGAGCCCAGCTTGAAGACAACCCCGAGGAAACTGAAGAGATTGGACTTATCGACTTCGAACTCGGCGCCGATCGCTTTGCCATCGAAATCGAAGTCGTCAGCAAAATTGACAAGATCCCCCCCATCACCTCCGTTCCCAACACTCCCGGCTTCGTAAAAGGAGTCGTGAACTTGAGAGGAGAGATCTTCCCAGTGCTGGATTTATCCGAGATGCTGGGCATAAAGGTCGAAGGAGAAGATCGGGGAATGCTCATCCTCCAAGAAGGCACGAAACGCTTTGGAGTTGTCTCCCACTCCCTCCCTGATTACTTCAAAACCGACCCCGAGAAAATTGATCCGCCCCCAAAATCCACGGACATTGTCGGATCGATCCTGTCTGGCACTCTCCAAAGAGAAACCGATGGTCAATTTGTTGGCATCATTGATGGGCCGCGTTTGTTCGCCCTCGTCGCCAGGTTGACCAATGCCGAATGAACACCTGCTCAACGACTCATTCACCCTCCGAAGCCGATCCTCCATCGTCGCCGACCAGCTCCTTGAAGTTGAAGGGAACTCCGACCTATCCCTACTCCCCTTCCGCATCGGCCAATATGAACTCGCCGTCGAAGCAAACA
>JARGOJ010000371.1 GCA_029210225.1 Planctomycetota bacterium | reverse complement strand
CTTATGCCGCTGAGAGTGGAGGGCCAGAGGTCAACAAACACTTAAGTTCCTCGCGTCAAAGCATCTAAGCGAGGTCAATATAGGCTGGAAGAACCGGAAAGGCTATCAGCACTTTTCAAGAGTCGCTAAGCTTCCGATTCGAGGGAGGCTCCAAGACGCAAATGAATCCGAGCAAGCATGCCCCGAACCCCGGATTCACTCATCTTAAGTTGAGTCGCGATGGTGCTGTGTGTTTCCTGATGGAAGTAGCGAAGGAGAACAATATCTCTCTCGACAGAACCCAATTTATCGACGGACCCCAGCAAGCGCTTTTCTGTCTCATTCAAAATACATTCGGAGAGAGGACTCACTTGTTCGGCGGCGACTCCAATAAATGGATTCGACCCGCCGATGACCGACTTTCTCGCTGAGCGTTTTTTGGCCTTAATGCGCTTCACTGCGTCACGAATACTGTTATCTGCCAAACAATAAATCCAACGATGAATGGCACCCGGTTCATCCGCCGAGAATTGATCGAAGGAATGGTGGGCTCGAAGGAAGGTGTCCTGACGAACGTCCTCCGCGTCACACTTGGTCCGAAGCTCCCCGCCCATTCGCGCCTTTATATAGAAGAGCAGCCGAGAGCCTAAACGTTCAAAGAGTGCATTGTAGGCAATTGTATCACCTGTTAATGCACCTTCGGCGAGGTGATCAGTCATGCCGCTGTCCAAGAAAAACGAATCAACGTCGTCCCTAGTCCCCACTATTTTTGCCTTCTACGCACCGCATGACGCGGTTTGAGAAAAATAATCGAGTTTTCTGTGCGATTCCAATAGTCACTTTCGCTGTTTCCCTAGGCACACGATACAAACGCCCATTTTATCATTCAGAACCCCAGAAAGAGGAATCCTCATGCAAAGTCATTTCCTCCCGTCTTGAATCGCCAAGCTCCCAATGAACGGCGGTCTCATTCTTGAGTCAACCGTTTGTTTTGCAGCTATTGAAGACTCACTTTCACATCGTTGAAATCAAAGTCTTATAAGACGAAACCTCTTTAAGAACATGCCCCACTCGTGGCCAAATCGCCGCTAGGAAGCAGGAGTTCTCATGACTCACACAGATCAAACTCCCAGTACGTTCAATCGGACTGCACAATTGAAGTCTAGTGCCAGCCAAGACGGTCGAAGACACTCACCGGCAAAAACCCTCTCAAACACCAAAGAAGAAGCGCAGAAGAAATCCGCCGGCTTCGAGAATCGGGATTTAACAGGAATTGTCACTCTGCTTAGTCCAGGACGTTTTCAGGTCTATGTGACGGCTGTCAAACTCGGTCAAATTCGAGTGGGAAGCTCTCAGCTCTTCACCTTCAATGAGCAAACTCAGTTCACCCACGACTATGGCTGTTTCTTTGATAGGCAGGGATCCGTCCAAGTCGGCCAACAAGTTCAGTTAAAGGCCATCGGTCGACACGCTTCGGTCATATGTCTAGGGTCAACCCCGATTCGCGGACTCACAGTTCAAAGCAGGAAGCATAAAAACCAGCTCACCATTGAACTGACCCATATCGGTGGATTGTCGGTCAACGCTCTCTCGGGTTTTGACAATCTTATCGAGGTTCAGTGTCAATACCCGCTGCCCCCTACCCTATCAATTGGCCAATCCATTGAATCAAGTGGCCATTTCAGGACAGGAAGCGGTCCGAACTTTGTTTTGGACAAGAAGCTCACAGTCAAAAAGGTAGAAGACTTTGAGGCGGAGAGTATTCTCCTCGTCAGCACGACACCCCTTCAATTTCTCGCCCAGGGCAAACTGACGGGACTTGGAGAGTCCTCTCCAATGAGCGTCGCGATCACCTTATCCCCCGACGTTTCAATTATTGTGAAGCGAGGAGAGATGCTGCTTCAATTGTCAGAGGACGCGTTCTATGAGAACTTTGAAGCGCACCAACTGAACTCCATTGATATCGACGGGGAATATGATGAAGAGAGCCGGAGCTTTATCGCCAGCTTAATCATCATTAACAGTTAGCGTCGAAACCAATTCAGAAGCTGAAACAGCGGCCAAAGCATCGTTCGCTTTTGGCTGCGTTTCAAGGCTTCGCTTAATTCCGCGGCGGATTGAAATCGCATGCTTTGCTCTTTCTCCAAGCTCTTCATAACGACAGACTCCAGGTCTCTGTATGCGGCGAGCTTTGGGCGAATTTTATGGGGCCAGGTCGGTTTTCCCGTCGCAACTTCCATGACGGCCGCTAACACTTGGCCGTTTCCTTTTGTCTCTATCTCTTTTAGCCGATCAAAATGAGGAGGAATGCCCGTGAGCATATGATAGAGAGTCGCCCCCAGGCTATACACATCGGAGCGTTCATCAACCTTCTCAAGATCTCCTCTGGCCTGTTCTGGAGACACATAGCCGAGGGTGCCGAGGAACTGCCCGGTCTTCGTCATCACCGAAGAGGTCCCCGACAGCTCTTTGGCGAGGCCGAAGTCATTCAACCGCGCCCTCCCCTTCTTACCCAGGAGTATGTTTTGCGGCTTGATGTCTCTATGGAGGATCCCTGATTGATGGACATAGTCCAGGCATTCAGCGAGCTCCAATGCAATCTTGACCGCCTCAATAGCTTCAAGTGACTTCTTCCGCTGTATCGCTTGATCGAGACCTTCTCCAGACACAAGCTCCATAGCCAGATAAGGGCGCGCCTCGATTTCTCCCACGTCAAACACCTTCACTAAAACCGGGTGCTCCAGGCGCATCATGATCTTCGCTTCTCGTTGAAACCGCGCTCGCAGCTCCCTATGTCCTCGCAGTTTGTTCTTGAGAACTTTTAAGGCCACTTCTCTGCTTTGATCGAGATCTTTGGCGCGAAAGACTCGCCCCATTCCCCCGAGGCCTATTTCCTCCAACAATTGATAACGCCCGAAACCGTGCCCAACCTGCAAGACCGTCTCAGGCTCGGCCACAGTTTGAAAGGCATTCATAGAACGGAGGCATTGAAAGACTAATTCTGGAGCGACGTCGTAGTCCTGGGCGAGAGCTTCAATCTCCGAAGATTGACGCAGGCTCCGCGTTTCAATGATAGCGAGTACCTCGCCTAAGCGCTCATCTTCACTCAATTGAGGGTGGTTCATAGTGACTCTCGCAGGCTCAATTTCCGGCTGTCGCCAGCGCTCAACGTTTGGCAACAGCCCTTCAGCGTGCGCTATGGTAAGTCAACGACCACTCGAAAGCCACAGTAATGACTTCGTTGATTCACTCCAGCATATCGAAAATAGCTCGCCCTCATGGCGAGGGAGCTGTTGTTGTAATGGCCACCCACAGCGACAGGCCAGAGAGCCCGCCTGCTCTTATTTACAACGCCCCGCCAAATCGACGTGCACCACTCTTCCACGTTCCCCAGGGTGTTATAGAGTCCGTAGGCATTGGGTTTCTTTAGGTCTTCCCTATTGTGTAGATATTGCTTTGAATTCTCGACCGACCAGCCGTAATTTTCAGAGTCGACCTGTTTGCCTTCCCAAAAGAACTGAGTCTTGCTTGGCCCCAAACAAGCGTGAGTCCACTCCCACCGTGAGGGCAGTCGCAGCTTAAGTGAGCCACTGACTCGCTTCAACCAAAGGTCAATCTCCGAAACTGACACTGAGACTTTTGGAAAGCTCCGCGTTGTTTTGGATTCGGCAGTTTGGCTCCACTCTTCTTCACTCACTTCAAAGCGAGAGACCAGTAAAGGCCCAACCTGCATTTCAGGCAAGCGGATTTTACTTTTGCTTGATTGACCAGAGCGTCCGCGTTTCGTTGAACTTCCCCACGAATCCCCCAGTGTTTTTAGAATCGAGAGTGACTCCTTCGTCTCAAGAATTTTAGTGATCAACTCACCAACTGTTTTTTTCTTATCGACCTTAAATGCCCTATAAAAACCAAGACTAACAAGCATTGGCTGCGAAACAATCTTCAATGTGTCACAAACGTGGGAGATATCACCTGTCTTTCCGACAATTAGGTCGAGGAATTTATCAATCTCAAGTACTCGCTCAGCGATTCTCTGTTTTCCACCTGGAACAAGATTGAACTCTATTCCGGTTGGCCGGTGCTTAAAGGTCGCAATTCGAAACCGCGTCGATCCGAAGGAATAGGGGGATGTTTCAACAAATACAAAGTCACTCGCTAGTCTATTGGCAATGAATTGAATCGCACGATCCTGCTCTTTCTCGCCAGCCTGCTGCCACACTCCAACGTCCGACAATAGACTCCAGTGGCGCTTGAATTGCGCTTTCTCTTCTGCGGACATCGTCGGGAGTATCGATAGATTTGTATCGGGCAGCTTTGGCTTAGGAAGGGTCAGGCGTCCCGCGAGATATTCAGCACGAAGTTTGAAATAACAACTCGTCGAGTAGGTCCAAAACGCGTTCTCCTGATTCCAATCTGCGAGGCTGAAGCGACGCTGCCCTGCGCTTCCTTTAACCGTTGGCTCTGCCTTCTTCTCACGGGCTTGAATGGCCTTTGGGGTTAAAAAGGCAACAGTCTTTCGCCCGGTATTCCCTGCATGATCTTTGGCGATAAGAGTCAGTCGTTGCACCGTCGCTTTATCTTCGACGACAAATTCAAATTCACCCCCGGTCTGGCACGGACAATCTTTGTCTTCAATGGTCAACGACGCTAATTGATCTTCATTGACAAGACCGTAAAGCAGGAGGCTTTCGTCGACAATGAGAAGGCTCCCCTCAGTCTTGTGTTTGGGGAATGAGAATCCTGGTTGTGTCGAGTCGCAATGCACACTGACAGTCCAAGGCACGACGCTCTCATACTCTGGAGTCCTCACAGTAACTCGATTCCCTCCCTCAAGGAGTCCGACGGTGCTAGAGAAACGACCATTCGCATCGGTGTTTACAGATTCGAGGACGAGGCTCCGTTCACCTTCTTGTCTGCTAATTTGAACAAGCACATTGGCAAGGCTCACCTCCCCAGTAATGGTCGCTTCCAGTTTATTCGTCACTTTTGGCGCGTCGACAGCGAGGACCTTCACAGTGGATTTAGCAAAGAGCAACACACCAATCAGGTTGCCAACAACGAGGAGGGCTATGACCGAGAAGATGAGCTTAAATTTGGAGATTTGGGCCTCGGGGGCAAGAATCTCTCCAAGGCGCGAACGCACCTCCGCCATGGTTGGGCGTAAGGCCTGATTTCGCTCCATGCAGGATCGGCATAATTCATTGAGCTCGGGGCTAATCGTCGAATTGAGGTCTTTTAGTTCTGGAATCACTCCGAGCGTGACCGCTTCCATGACTCGGACGACATTCGATTCACAGAACGCCGTTCTTCCTGTAAGAACAAAGAACATAGACGCGCCGAAGCTCCACACGTCCGAACGCTCAGTCACGGTTCCGAATTCTTCGAGTCCGAACTGCTCCGGGCTCATAAACGCGGGAGAGCACATAAACTGGCCTGTTTTAGTGAGCGTGGCGGCGTCTGTCGATTCATAACTGTCGAAAGCAACCCGCTTCATGATTCCAAAGTCGATGAGAACAGCGCGGTCTGTCTCGCTATCAATCACAATGTTGTGGGGCTTCACATCGCGGTGAATGATTCCATTGCTGTGGCAGTGCTCAAGGGCTCCAGCAACATCATGCAGATAGTGAAGCACTTCCTGCTGGAGTTCTTTATTCTGGGATTTATTCGTCCCAAGGGAGACCAGGTTTGCCCCGCATAGATACTCCATGGTGAAGTAAAAGAGCGATCCATGCTGGCCAGACTCAAGAATTTGAACGATACATGGATGCCGAGCCTTCTTAAGGACCTTTATCTCCCTGAGGAATCGCTCGACAGACTCAACATCTTTGTTGGCTAGAATGAACTTGATAGCGACGGTTTGCTCTGTCTGTAGACAAAAGGCTTTGAAGACAACGCCCATTCCACCACGGGCTATTTCTCTTTCAATTCGGTAGTGCTCAAAGATATCACCGGGCTCGAAGAAGTGCGCCCGATCATTCGTCTTTTCCTTTTTGACAGTGTCTTCGAGGGAATCAATCGTTTTCTGATCGTTAATGACAGGGCGTTCATAGGATTCGTAAGATCCCATTTCTGCAGAGTTAAATTGACCGCTCGGTGGGGCGAAGATCAGCGTTTCCAAATGATCTGTGCCGCTGCGGATTTTTGATTGGGGTTTGGGAGCGACGACATTTAGAGTTTCCAGATCATTTTGTTCGCTCGGAACAAGACTGGGATCGATAGGAACAACAACTCGGTCCTCATGGACTCCTTCTAGTTTATTATCCTCAGCCGAATCCCTGCGATGGACCTTACTTGAATCTGTGTATTTCCGAACAGCCTGCCTGACTCGTTGGCATTGCTCAGCATTAAGAATACGGTTCTCTTCGAGGAGGGAGCAGAGATCGCAGTTTTGCTGTTGGACAAGGCGATAGGCAATCGCAAGATAGGGCCGATCAACCCACCCTTGCTTGGCAATGAATTGTCCTTGCAGCATGTTGATATCGAGAGTATTGGCTCCGGTATTCTTTGCAGAAATCATTGACCTGACCTCGACTCTCCAAGGGAATCCTTCAGGGTAATATGTGCAGACCAATTCGCGAGGGCCTTGGCGAACTCCGAGTAGGCGCCGCCAATCTCCGTCAGAAATTCTCCCGATCCATGGCTCTCGAACTCTTTCATGTCATTGACCAATCGAAGCAATCCTCCAAGATGGAGGGCTCCAAAAGTCGTGCAGCTTCCTAGGAGAGTGTGCGCTGCTCGATGAAAACCCAGCCAGTCTTTGTCCTCATAACCAGAATGGAGAGCCTTCAATGTCTCGCTGAAGGACGTGTTAAACGAGAGCAAGAGCTGATCAAACTCAGCGCTAGTGATTTGGCTGACGTCCACTAAGGACTGCAACACGGACCAATCAATGACGGCTCGTTGGGAATCCACACGGGGTATGATTTTCGAGCTTCCATTCAGGGTCTCTTTGAAGATCGATTGAACCGCTGGGATTCTCAGAAAGACCTTGTAAATGTCCTGCAAGCCGAGTGGTTTGCAAGCGAAGTCGTTGAGCCCTGAGTTCAAGTAGTGAGCCTTCATGTTGCCGAACGCGTTCGCTGTCAGCGCAATGATCCAAGGCTTCTCAGTGTCTCCCGAGATCGCTCTAATCTGCTTGGTCGCTTCGACGCCACCCAGCTTTGGCATTTGAATATCCATGAGCACGAGGTCATGCTTTGATGCTTCGTAAGATCGGACGGCTTCCAATCCATCGCTGGTGTATTCCGCTTCGTAGCCAAGACGCCGAAGCAACATTCCTAGAACTGTTTGATTCGTTGGATGGTCCTCAGCGACGAGGATTTTCAAGGGGACTTTAGCCGCAATGTTTGGAATCGACTGTCGCGTTCTTTTGACGTTCGAAGCGCCTATCTGACGGTGAATCAATTCGTAGACAAGTCCATTCATAGCGGTCCAATGAACAGGCTTTCTAACAAATTGAACACGAGGATTCATAAGCAGTGGCCGTTTATTGAATCCGTTTCCTAAGACAAGAAAGGCCGAATTGGAGAGGGGTGGGCGGGTGAGTTTTTTGAAGAGTTCCCGATTGTTCGACAGCATTCGCTCATCCACGATGATTAATCCGAGCTTCAACTTCCGAGTGAGCAATTTGAGTGCTTCTTCGGCGGTCTCGGCAATGAGTGGCACCGCTCCCCAGGTGACGAGTCGTTCGCGAAACTGTTTCCGATTGCGATCGTAGTCATCGATAATGAGCACTTGCAGATCTTGCATAGACTGTATTGGTTCGGTTGTCTCGCTCACCTTCAGGTGCAAGTCAAAGGTGACACAGGTTCCAAGCCCTTCGCTGACTGGAGATAGTAGTATGCTGCCATCCATGAGACCGATGAGTTTGTGACATATACTCAAGCCCAAGCCTGTGCCGGACACGTCCATTTTGTTGCTGGCTTGTTTGAAAGGCCTAAGAACCTCGGCAAGTTTACCTTTGGCAATTCCGACTCCGGTATCCTCCAGGGAGAAGTCCAATCTCCAGTGATCTGAACTCTCATCCTGGGAACCACCGACTGTTAAGACGACTTCGCCGCGATCCGTAAATTTGACAGCGTTATTCAGA